>DASWNL010000067.1:0-3509 GCA_036399215.1 Abditibacteriaceae bacterium | reverse complement strand
ACGCAAATGACCGCAAATCTACGCAATCTTGAAATTCAATCTGCGTAAATTTCCGGCTATTTGCGTAATTTGCGTTCTATTTCAAAAACTCAATTCATCTGCTCGTAGTAAGCGGAACTTGCTTTCGCGCGGCGTGAAGCGGTCGAGAATGGCGGCTTCGACGCGGCCTTCTTTTAACGCTTCAGTGAACTCATCGCTTGCTGTTGCGGAAGCACTATCTGCGTCATCGCTTGATACTGGTTGCGTTCCGGCTTTCCACGCTTCAGCAGCGGCTTTTATTGCGGCGTTAAAATCCGGTATATCTTCACCGAGCGATTTTTCCAGTGATTCCTGCATCGCATCATGGGCGCCGTCGCTGCCGGCAGCAATGGCAAAGCGCTGCGACGAAGTAAATTCGCCATCGTAATTCAAAACGAAAAACGAATCTTTGCTTGGCGTCTTACCCATTTCGGTGAATACAGCACGCATCACGTTGGGCGTTGTCATTGGGTCGCCAAAGGCGCGCTTAAGCGGTGGGGAAATGGCAAAGCCAACAAGGCGCTGCACCGACACATCATCCGGCGAACGCTGAAAGCCTTCCTGGTGGCAAAAGTCAATGGCCGCCAGGCGCACCGCTTCAACATCGGCCTGATTGCCCAGAGCAGCAAACATCATCTGGTCGTAAATCTCGAAAATCTTGCGCGGCGCACGGCGCACCGTAAACAGCAAAACGCCGGCATCATAAGAAACACCGACAACCGCCGAGCCGCCTTTAAGTCGCTCTTCGACATATTCGGCGCGATGCACGATGCTCTGGTTGAAATCAAAAGGGGAATACATAAGAATTTTGAATTTTGAATTTTGAATTTTGAGTTCAGAAAATTAATTTAGAACTCAGAATTTAAAATTCAAAATTATTCGGCGTCTGCTTCAATTTTTTCGGCGCGCACGTTGGTTTGGGGTGGCGCGCCATCTTCCATTTGGCGCAGAACATTTTTCATCTGCTCTTCATCGAGAGAGAGGATGCCCTCGCGTGTGACGGCTTTAGCAGCGGGCAAGATTTTAGAGTAGCCGCCGGTGGCAGCATCTAAATCGGCAGCAATATCCAGCAGAATCAAGCATTCGCGCAAGGCTTCTTGCAAGTCCATCTGCGAAAACGGCTTGCGAGTTCGCACAATGTAATCGAAGGCACCGCGAATAGCGGAACTGCCTGAACCGGCAGCGCCAAATTCGGCGCTTTCAAAACGCGCGCCCATGCCATCGTAAAAGAAGATGCGGCCTTCGTTGGCTTCCTCGTCCCAAGCTGAAAGCACAGGAATAAAGGCACCTATACCCTGCAAGGTCATCGGCAAGTTGTTGGCAATCGCGCGTGTCATTTCAGCCAACTTGCCTTCGAGGCTCATCGGCTGCAACTGGCTGCGCTGATAATACTTGAACGAATGACGAAGATAGCGCGAAATTTCGATGGCTTTGGCAAAGCTGCCGCTAATTGCAACCAGCGTGTGATCATCCAGCGGCAGGATTTTCTCGGCGCGATCAAACATAACGCCCATGCCCGCCGTAGCGCGCCGGTCAGCGACGTTCAAAACGCCGTCTTTATATTTCACGGCAATAACCGTTGTGCCATGTGTATCAATTGAGTTAGAAGCGCCGCCAGACGGAGTTTCCGCGTGCGGCGAAAGCGAAACAAGCCGCGCGAAATCGCCGCTTGTATTGGGTTGTAAGTTCATAAGAAAAAATTTCACCGCAGAGACGCAAAGACGCAGAGAAGAATTAAAAGAACGAGTGGCGAGTCATTCACCATGCTACATTTACGCTCGTTTCCTCTCTGCGTCTTTGCGTCTCTGCGGTGAATAATTCACTGTCCGCTGCGCTGGCGATAGCGCTTGGCTTGTTCGGGGTCAACGCGCTTCATGCGTTCAAGTAACTGCTTGTTATCGGGGCGCTTGACTTTAGGTGCGCTGGGGCCGCTGTCATCGCCGCCGGGTCGTTCAATTGGGGTGGAAGGCAAAGGACGCCGCGTTGTATCATCGGCTTGAAAGAAGTTCATGGAGTCTCCTGGAAAAGTCACTTTTGAAAAGTCACTGTCGTTAGTTTACGAGGCCGGGCAAGAATACGGCCATGCATTAGGCTCGTTCCACGCAATCAACAATCGACTTAACCATCGACTCAACGGAAACCGAATGCGTGATGGAAACTTCATGAACGGGCCGCGACGATTTTAGCGATTTCGACACTGCGACGCGCGCATTCGCTGATGGCGATAGGATGGTAACCGATGATTTGCGAATTGAGCGTATCGTTTAAGGGCGCAATCCATTTTTGCGGCAGGTTCTGCGCGCCAATCATGGCACCGGCAATCGAACCGGCTGTGGCGCCGTTGCAATCGCTATCCCAACCACCCATCACGGCAAACGTGATGACTTTTTCCAGATCGTGACCACCCAATAATAGCGCCGCAATGACTAAAGCCGCGTTATTGTTGGTATGAACCGCATGATAATGCCCAAGAAGTTGATAAATCTCGTCCAGGACGGCCTCGAAGTGCGCGAAATCGTTGTTGTATCTCTGGCAGATGGCAATGACTTGCCGCATCTCTTGATACAAACGCGAAGTTTGCGGAACTTCGGCTAAACCGGCTTCGATGATCGCTAAAGGTTCATCCAGCGCAAAAGCCGCAGCAATCATAGCGGCGCAAAGCATTTCGCCGTAGATACCGTTTTTCACATGACTCAGGCGCGCATCACGCCACGCGAAATCGGCAGCTAATTCAGGATTACCCGGCGCGGCATAACCCCAACCATCAGCGCGAATTTGCGCGCCAATCCATTCGCGATAAGGGTTTTGATGGGTCGCTACCCAATCCCAATCTACCGGCTGATTTGTCCGCCCCCAGCCGCTCGCTACATGAAACTCATAGCGATTGACCAGATTGCGATAGGCTTGCGTTTCCGCCGTGCAAACCATCTTATAAGGCAAATGACTCATCCAGGCATTCGCCACATCATAGGTGGTAAAAGAAGGCCCGCGCTCGCGCATCACAATCTGGCCGATAACCGTATAGCGAATGTCATCGTCGCTTTCCATGAAAGCGATTTGCTCGCGTGTTGAAAGTGGGCAGATAGTTTTTTGCGTTTCATTTTCCGCCGGCGAACTTTGTGGAAAGTAATTGCACAGCGGATATTCACCGGCATCAATCGCCGTCAAATACTTTTTAATGCGCTCTTTGCTGGACAGTCCGTTATGTGCGCCCATAAAATTTTCGACAGGCTTGCCCAGAGCGCAACCGGCACTTCGTCCCAGCCATGCGCCATACATTTTGTCAAAAAGATTTTGCGGATCATCATTAATTTCAAAACGGCGTTTCGCATCAGAGCGCAGCGCTTTGATGCTTTCCAGATCGCTCGGCTCATTAAACGCAAAATCCTCGCGCATTGGCAAAGCTAAAAGTTTCTCCCAGACTTCCAGCAACTTGTTTTCATCATCGGCTGCGTTGAATTCATCGCGCAACGCATCTTCATCACACAAAT
>DASWNL010000066.1:0-12267 GCA_036399215.1 Abditibacteriaceae bacterium | reverse complement strand
CTATGCTTTATTTTAAGCCGCCTGGTGCGCGCGGGCAGGCGTTGCATCAAGATAATTTCTATTTGCAAGCGCAGCCCGGTAGTTGCGCTGCGGCGTGGTTGGCTTTAGATGATTGCGACGAAGAAAACGGTTGTATGCAAGTAGTGCCAGGCAGCCATAAGTGGCCGATTCTCTGTGCTAAAGAAGCCGATGCAAATTCCAGCTTTACCAACATTACGACGCCCTTGCCGAGGAATACGCAAAGCGTGCCGGTTTTGATGAAAGCCGGCGATGTTTTGTTTTTCGGCGGTGCCTTAGTGCATGGCAGCTTTCCCAACACCAGTCCAACAAGATTTCGGCGTTCGCTCATTGGGCATTATGTGGAAGGGCAGACAACCGAACTCACACGTTTCGATCAGCCGGTGTTGCGCATGGACGGTGAAGAGCTGTTTTTGAATTTTAGCGCCGGTGGCGGGCCATGCGGCGTGTGGACGGAGCAAAACGGCACGCCCCAGGTAGAAATGAGTGGTCAATTACCAGGTTCAGGTGCCAGCGCATAGCTTTTAGCCATGAGCGGTTAGCATTTAGCTTTATCTCACCGCTCACAGCTAATTACTCACAGCTTACTGCTTATTAAAATGACTCCTTCCCAAGATTATCTTCAAAAATGTCGCGGTCTCATTGAAATCGTAGCCGCCCAGGAAAAAGAAATTCATCAGGCCGCCGATTGGTTTGTGCAGACGATTTTAACGGGTCGCATGGTGCATGTCTTTGGCTCAGGCCACAGTCGCATCATGGTTGAAGAAATGTGGCCGCGCTATGGCTCGTTTCCCGGCTTTAATCCTATCGTTGAACTTTCGCTTAGCTTTCATAACCTTGTCGTGGGCGCCAACGGCCAAAGGCAGGCGATGTTTTTAGAAAACGTGTCTGGTTTAGCCGAACGCATCTTGCGCAACTTCGATTTATGTGAAACCGATTCGGCCTTAGTGATTTCATCGAGTGGCTGCAACATTGTGCCGATTGAAATGGCTGAAGAGTTTCAAAAGCGCGGCATTAAAGTAGTGGCGATTATTTCGCGGCGCCATAGCGAAGCTTCCAACAGCAAGCGCGCCGACGGAAAACGCTTGCAAGATTTCGCCGACTTAGTTCTGGATACAGGTGCGCCGCCCGGCGATGCGATGGTGCCAATTGAAAATTTAGAGACTCCGGTTGCGCCCGGTTCGACTGTTGGCGGCTGCTTGCTAATCAACGCCATTAAAGCCGAAGTGGCCCATCGCTTAACCCAGGCCGGGCAGCCGCCCAAAGTCTTGAGTGGCGCTGCTGTTGTAGGCGCCAAGCGCGCTGTTGAACTGTTTGAAAGCGCCTATGATGAACATGCGCGAAGATTGGCAAAACTGTATGAAAATGTGGGAAAGGAATAGAACGCGAATTACGCAAATCATCGCTAATTTACGCAAATCTTTTTGAGAAAATTAGCGTTTATTTCCGAAATTTCCGAAATTTGCGTTCTATGGGCAAGTATGAAAAATCAACCATTACGCACGACTGTAATTGGCAGTTATCCGTTTCCCGGTTGGCTGGAATTTGCCGTTGAGCATCTGGATTCTTTTGGCCCGGCAGACCGCGCCGAATTACAGGATGATGCCGTCATTGCGGCCATTCACGACCAGGTCGCGGCGGGTTTGGACGTTATTACCGATGGCGAACAGACGCGCCTCGACTTTAACCTTTCTTTTTATGGTTTTCTCGAAGGATTGGAATTAGAAGGCACGCCGCCGCGCCGCTTCGGGCCTCCAGCGCACGATCAACGCGGCAAGCATCAGGTCGTTGGCGAACTCAAAGCGCCACGCGGCTTAGGCGCGGTTGAAGAGTTTGAAAGATTGAAACGCCTTGCGCCTCAGGGGCCAACGCTCAAAGCCAGCGTGCCGGGGCCATACACTTTAAGCGGGCGCTTGTTGCCGAACGAACAGTATCCCGACCGCTATGCGCTCACCGAAGCGTTGCTGCCGCTTGTGAAAAAAGAACTCGAAGATTTGGTGGCTGCCGGCTGTGGCGAAATTACCGTTGATGAGCCTTCGATGAGTTGCTACGCACACAAAGAAGACACAACGCGTTTTGTAGATATCTTTAATCGCACTATCGAAAGCGTGGCCGGCAAAACACATTTGTCTACGCATTTATGCTTTGGAAACTATAAAGCGCGCGCCGTGGGTTTGCGCCATTACGCACCGATGTTCCCGGCCTTTCTTGATTTTAAGGTGGACGAAATTCATGTCGAAATGGCAAGTCGCGAATTTGCCGAAATTGAATTGATTTCCGAAATCGCCGAGCGCTGTGATGTGGCGGTGGGCATTATTGACGTGAAAAGTTACTACATCGAAACGCCTGACGATGTAGCCGAGCGCGTGCGTCTTTGTTTGAAACACGCACCGGCAGAGAGGTTATCTTTTGCCCCCGATTGCGGCCTTAGTCAGACCGCACGCTGGGCCGCTAAACAGAAGCTGAAAAACATGTGCGAGGGCGTAAAGAAAATGCGCCAAGAAATTGGTGTGGCATGATTGAACCCGTTCTGAAAGGCGATTCCCTGCGCGCTGAAATGCTAAGCTGTAACTCCGGCTTGCATTTGTGGTGGCTGGGCCAAAGTGGCTTTTTAGTGCGCTGTGAGGGCAAAACGCTGCTTTTTGACCCGTATTTGTCTGAATCTCTGACGGCCAAATACGCTGCGACCGATAAACCACACAAGCGCATGACGGCCAATCCAATTGCGCCGGGAAAATTGGATTTCGTGGATGTTGTTTTTAGCAGTCACAATCACACCGACCATCTCGATGCCGAAACGCTGATACCTTTGCTGCAAGCCAACCCACAAATAAATTTCGTTATCCCCAAAGCTAATCGCGCTTTCGTTTGTGACCGCTTGAAAATTGATTCCACAATACCGCTGGGCCTGAATGACGGCGAAAAAATTGATGTGGCGGGTTGGGAGATTTTCGGCGTGCCTGCCGCCCATGAAAAGCTGGAAACCGATGACGCCGGGCAGCATAAATTCATGGGTTTTGTAGCGCGTCGTAACGGCATTGCGATTTACCATTCCGGGGATACAATCTTGTTCGATGGCATGATAGAAAGGTTAAAACCCTTCAACATTGACATTGCGCTTTTACCACTTAACGGGCGCTTGCCGGAGCGTCGCGTGAGCGGCAACTTATGGGGCAATGAAGCGGCGCAATTGGCTAAAGAGATTGGGGCCAAACTCGTCATTCCCTGCCACTATGAGATGTTTGAGTTCAACACCGAACCCCCCGTTTTATTTGTGCAGACCTGCCAGGCAATCGGACAGAAGTATCAAGTCTTGAAATGTGGCGAACATTGGCAGCCAACTGAATTTAAGTCGCTGTTTGCTTTTTAGCTTTTGTATGAGTGCTTTTTTGAATTAAGAATTATTCAGCCAGTAAATTCCGCAATACGGCAGATTCAGAGGGCAAAATTTCGGGTGCATTATCGGGCACAAATTCCAAGAGCAGCCAACGGTTTTGGCCGATGCCGCGCAAGATTTCAATGTAATGTGGCCAACTTGCATCTTGCACTAAGGGCAGCGCTTTGCGGCCTTCGCTTGTTTCAATCCAATGATAGACATGGACATTCGATAAGAAGGACAAAACCGCGCGCAAGTCATCGCTGTTTTCTTCGGTTTTCGCATCGCCAATGGCGCGGCGCAAAGGCTGCCATAAGGTTTTTAGGTTGGGATGTGAAGCCTCTTCGTGCAGGCGTGCACAACTTTCGCGTGTGTCGGTCAAAGTGCCGCCGTGATACTCCGTAGCGATAGTAATACCGTGCGGCGCCGCCAAAGTGCTAATGCGAGCTAAATCGTCGGCGACTCGCTTGAGATTTTCCTCATCACTCCGGGCTGAGCCTTTATCTCCGGCCCAGACGCGAATCAAAGGCGCTCCCAGATGTAAAGCTGTATCAAGAACGGCTTCAAATCCTTGTCCATCGCAGCGATAATACGATCCGTAACACACGGTTTCCAGGCCCGCTTCCTTCGTCAATTGCGCGACTTCGCGGGAGATTGTTTCATCGCCTGACGGCACATGCACATCAGCGCCCCATTCGATGCCTTCCAAATGCGTCTGCTGGCACAATTCGATAATCTCACGCGGCGCCAAAGCGCGATAAGTGATGGAAACTAAACCGGGTCGTAACATGACGCGCATTTTACAAGGATTTGAAGAATTTTGATGACTGAACGCGAAAAAATGCTGGCTGGCGAGCTGTATTTTGCCGGCGATGACGAACTGGTAGCCCTGCGTCACAACGCGCGCCGCTTAACGCGCCTTTTCAACCAGACAACCGAAGCACAAAGTGTGGAGCGACAACAATTATTGTGTGAATTGTTCGGTCAAATCGGCCCTGGCAGCGAAATTGAGCCGCCCTTCCGTTGCGACTATGGTTGTTTTATTTCAGTTGGCAAAGGATTCTTCGCTAACTTCAATTGCGTAATTCTTGACTGCGCGCCGGTTACGATTGGAGACAATGTTTTATTTGGCCCCGGCGTGCAGATTTATACGGCCTATCATCCTTTGGAGCCTGGGCCACGCCGCGATTTGTTGGAAGCAGCGAAGCCAATTTCTATTGGCAACAACGTGTGGATTGGCGGCAACGCCATCATTTTGCCGGGTGTGACCATCGGTGATAATTCGGTTATCGGGGCGGGTAGTGTAGTCACCAAAGAGGTGCCGCCCAATGTCGTTGTCGTCGGCAATCCTGGCCGCATTTTGCGCGAGATTTAAAGCTGAATTTTAGAGAAAATTTCACTTGCGCCGACTCTGTCCCCTCGTTAGATTGAAGTTACCAAAGACGAAGTGACCGGCATTCTTCGCGATGTTTCGTCGTGATTGTGGTTAAGCCAGTTATACACCACGGGTCGCCGCTGTTATTTCGCCCTACCAGTCGAATTAGTCCGACAATCGCGCGCTGAATGAGCTACGCTCACGCGCTGGTCGGACTAATTCGACCGGTAGGGCTACAGTGAGCAACGCCCGTCCCGGTTGTTTAGCGGTCACTTCGTTTTTCAATTTTTGCACCTTGAAATCGTTTTACTTTGGACATTAAAGAAGAAGTGGCTGGCAATTCTTGCGACGTTTCGTCGCGATTGTGTTTAAGCTCGCATCACGTCACAGGTCGCCGCTGTTATTTCGCCTCACCCCGCCGGTAGGGCGTCCCGTCGCACGCTGAATGAACTATGTTCACACGCTGGGACGCCCTACCGGCGGGGTGAGGCTACAGTGAGCAACGCCTGTCCCCTTTGTTTAGCAGCCGCTTCTTCTTTGATCTTCCTTGTTCTAAAGACCTAATTTAGTTACACATTCTTCTACCGAAAGAATGAAGTGGCTGGCATTTTTCGCGATGTTTCGTCGTGAGTGTAATTAAGCCTGTAATACGTCATGGGTCGCCGCTGTTATTTCGCCCGGTGCTGCAGTATATACGTGCAATCGCACGCTGAATGAACTGCGTTCACGCGCTGGCACGTATATACTGCAGCACCGGGCTACAGTGACCGGCGCCCATCCTATTTGTTTAGCAGCCACTTCATTCTGTCGTTTTACTCATTGCCTTATCCATCGCAAAATCGCATCTTCATCACACTCCAAACGATGCTCTAAACCGTCTTGAAATTTGTTGTAAAATTTTTCGTAAAACTGCCTTGCCACGTTCTGCTAAGAGCGTTACAATGGAATCAATGTTTTCACGGTATCGAGTGAAATGGCCAGCAATCTGCGCGACGTTTCGTCGTGATTGTGTTTAAGCCTGTTTCACATCATGGGTCGCCGCTGTTATTTCGCCCCTACCGGTCACCCCTGCTGCCAATCGCGCGCTGAATGAGCTGCGCTCACGCGCTGGGCAGCAGGGGTGACCGGTAGGGGCTACAGTGAGCAACGCCCATCCCGGTTGTTTAGTGGTTGTTTCACTCGATGCCGTGAACATTGTCTTCTCTTTTTTCGCTGTAATTTCTTCGTTCATTTTTCAGGAGTCGCATTATGTTCTGGCGTAAATCAGGCAAATCCTCCTCGGCTTCTCCAGCCTCCGCTTCTTCGGCTGCCGACACCAAAATCTCTTTTGATGTCGTGCCGGCGCCGTTTCCACCCAAAAACGACAATGACCGCGCGGCGCTTTTACAGTTCATCGCTGAGGCGCCGATTGCGCATGGGCCGTGGCAGGGTTTTAAGCAGCTTTTCAAGACTATCGAAGCGCATAGCATCGCTCAGCCACAAGCTGAACCAGAGCTTTTGGCGGCAATGCTTTCACGCATTGATGGCTTACCTCTGGGGCTGCCTGTCATGCGTGGGCAAATAGGGCACGATGTTCTGCCAGGCGCGCCGCGTGCAACCTGGGATGCTGCGGAAAGGCGCCTGACTGTGCGCGATGCAAGCGGGCAGGAAGGCTCACTCACTTTTAACGGTCATGGCTCAATGGTGCAGCTTGGCACCTGGGCGGTTTTGGTAGCCGGTGATTATAACAACGGGCGCCTGCATTTGGTGGATGTTTCCGATGCCACACAACCAACTGTTGCTTTGAATCAGGAACTGAAAAATGTCTACGCCTGGAACGCCGTCGCTTTTGCGGCACGGCGCGGCGACCACCTGTTTGTCTGTTTCCGCTTATCCAATCCATATAACAACATCCGCCTGGTTATCTTTGATGTATCCGAAAAAACGCCACGTGAAATCGGCTCTTTGCGTTTGGGCGAGGCCTATCAGTTTCAGGCAGCCTTAGATGGCGAGCGCTTGTTTTTCTTGGGCGGTGGTTGGAATACCACTCAAGTGAAAGTGGTGGACTTGCGCGAACCGGCCAGGCCAAAGTTAGGTGGTTCAGTCAATGTTGGCAATGTGGGTTGGGGTAACAGCCTGCTAACGGCAAGTAATGGTCTGGCTTATGTGGCGGTAGCGGGCCGCAATCCCAGTGTGAAAATAGTTGATGGGCGCGACCCGGACAAACTCAGCGAAAAACCTAAAATCTCTGTTACCGGTTTAACCGGGGTCGCAAGCCACAACGGGCGCATTTATGTGCGTATTGACCCGCGCGAACTGAAAGACCCCAAAGAAAAGGAAGAGCGCAGTCGCTTTCGCGTAATAGATGACAGCAATGGGGATAAGCCGAAATTATTGGGAGCGCCGCCTTCCACGCGCACGCTGGGTTATATGAAGCGCCGCGCGCGGCGCTTGTTGTGGAAATTGGCTGAGAAGAATCCGGCTTTATACGTTGATTTAGTTTCTCGCTTAATCGCAGCTAATGGCCCGGAACTGAATTATGCCGAACGCTGGCTCAGCGTGGATGCGCTTTTAGGTGCAGGAAGGCGCTGGGAGCAACGCCGTCATGGCCGCGCCGGTTATGAATTGAAGAATCCGCGTTTTGTCTGGAGAAAGCGCGAAGAGCGATTTGCCCCGGTTTGGGATGCTCATCTTGCTGCTGCGCAACGCTTATGGCAAAGCGAAAGTGTTCCTCTCGAAGCGCGCGAAATGGCCTTAAAAATCATGCACGCCAGCGGGCAGGAAATTCCAGTCATAGATATAAAACGCCTGGTGGAATTTTTATTATCTTCTTCGCCGCTTTTGCAAAGCTATGCCAGTCGCGCCGCATGGCAACACATCCAAAGTGGCGGCAATTTAGATGGCAAAACAGCGGCTTTGGCGTTGTTGGCAGCGCCCGCAAAGTTGCGCGCTCAATTTGAAGATTGGGCGGAAAAAACCAAATGGAGCAAGGAAGAGCGGCGCGCTTTTGGACTGCAATTACAATGTGCCGTTGGTGCATCGCGCCCTGACGGCAAAGATGTGCCCTGGCGTCGCCGTGATTATGCCGCAAGGCTTTTAGCAGGCGCCTGGAATGAGTTTCTTGATCAGAACGCGCTTTTGGAAAACCTGCCGTTCTGGCTGCGCTTGAACGACGAAAAGCTAATGGCGCGCGTTTTAGAAGTGCTACGCAGCGCAGGCAAGGCTACCGGTGAAGAGTTGGCCGCGCATCTAAGGACACTATCACGTCATTTGGCGAAAATCGAAGAAAGCCAGCGCGAAACGCTGCTCGAAGCATTTTTATCGGGCGCAGTCGGGCGCAGTTATAAAGGCAATGAAGCTTTGGCACTGGTCAACCAGGATGACATCGCTGCTTTAGGGTGGCGCCTGTTGGAAAAAGCATCTTTAAATGATAAAGCACTCCAGTTTATGTGGGCTGCTTTGATGGAAGGCCTCGCCATCAGCGCCGGAGCCTTACGCATTGCCTTTACCGATCCCATTGCATTAGCTTTGTTTGAGAAAGCGCCCTTCGATTTGCCTTCTTTGCGTGGCGGGCGCGAAAATGCGGCTGCGTTCTTTCAACACGGCGGTGCGGCTTTCATCGAAATTCTGTTGCGCCGCCTGGATGCTGAACATCGCCCCACTATTGTGCTGCGCGCCTTGTCTTTGTTCAAAGGCGAAGATGTGGAGCAGGTTTGGAGCAAATACGCCCATTTAGCCGATGATTTTGTGCCTTTAGAGCGAGATTTACAGCGCGCGCGCTTTTTCGATTATGGAACGGAACCCGGCCCGCGCGCCTGGGATTTCTTAGCGCGTTCAAAGGCTGGCAGCGAATTTCTGCGCTGGATGTGGCGTCAACTGTTTCGCATGGCGCAGTGGAGCGAAATAAGCGGCGCGTTCACCAACGCCGCCGCGCCGGAGTTACTGCGCCGCGCCGAATTTCCCACCGGGGAACTGGATGAATTGATCAAGAATTTCCCGAAAGTTATTGAACGCGCCTCACCGGCCTTTTACATTGCCATTTTAGATGTCTTGCCCGGTGATCAACGCTTGCAGCGCTTGCTTGAAACCAATGCTGAGCGTTGGCCCGCCGCACGAGAAGCCGTTTTGCAATCGCTGCGAGAGCCTTCGGGTCTGGTCGCGTTTTGGGCGGCAGTGTGGGAAAAGATGAAAGCCGGTGACAGCGTTCTCAAAGAGCGCTTGTTGGATGATGAAGCGGTTGTCGCGACGTTTGAAAATATTGAAGCCCAATCGTTTGAGCCATTTTTGAAAACCGATGACCCGACCCATGAGCCGTGGATTTTGCGTTGGTTTAAAGCGCATAAGCCCGAAAAAGGCGATGAGCTTTTGCTGCTGGCTGCCACGCACAACTTGCCGGGCGTGCGCAAATGGGGCTTAGGTCGTGCGGAATATTTGCGCCTCGATTTAGCAACCGCCTTGCGCCTTTTGGAAGCCGAGTTGCCCGATTGTGTTCAGGCAGGCCGTAAGTTTTTTGAATCAGTGCCAGGCGGCAGCGATAATGAACAGGATTATGCCTTAGCCCTGTGCGATAGCCCCGGTTATGCCGCGCGCGAATATGGCCGCGAATTTATCGAAGCACGGCGCGAAAGCTTGTTTGAAGGTGATTTATTAGCGCGCCTGGCGCAAGGTTCATCGCCCGATATGCAAGCTTGGTTGGCCGAAAAGCTGTTAGAAAACCCGGCGCCGGCGGAAGCCACACAAACGTTTGATAAAGCCGTTTTGCGCGCACGAGGCCGTGCGCGTCAGGCAAAAAACCTGGTGCAGGAGCGCCACCAAAAAGATGGTGCTAAAGACGGCGCTACCAAAGCCAAAGTTGAAACGACGACACTGCTCGAAATTGCGCGCTCTCGCACGCCGCGCGATGCTGACTGGGCGCTTCGTCAACTCGCCGAACGCGCCTTAGCCGGTGAAAAAATCGAAGGTGTGGAAATTGTTCAATAGAACGCGGATTTCATACGCGGAAACGGCTTTGATGAACGCAGAAAGTTAATGGTTTTTATCTTCCGCGAAAATCCGTCGTTTCCGCGTATGAAATCCGCGTTCTATTCAAAAGCTGTAAAAAGGAAGTATCATGCAACTCACACAAGCCTATGCTCGCCCCAGTGCGGCCAGTTTATCCAGTGATGGAATGAAGTTTTCGCTGTCTGCCGAAGGGCATCGGCCCGGCGTGGCTTTGCAAGCCATTGTGCGCGATAGCCTGGCTTATGCACGCGTCATGCTGGCTTTGCACGAAGTTGTCTCCGCCGATTTGCGCTTCAAGGAAAAAGATCACACCGCCTATCAGGAGTGGGTGCAGGCGCGCTATTTAGAAGAACTCGAAAATGAGCGCGGCGCGCAACTCAAAGCATTGCCGGACAAGCGCGAAGAGTTGGCCAAGTGGAAAAAGCAAGCCGCGCCGCTGGAACAGCACGTGCGCAAATTAGAGCAAGACCTGTATTACAATCAGGATTACTGGGGCGCCCTCACCAAATACTGGCGCTACTTGCGCGAAAAAAATCCGGCCTTATGGATTTTGCTTGATCCGGTTGTTAGCGTGCATCCTGATGGCGTCATCTTTGAAGTTTTCTCGCAAGATGAATCCAGTTATGGCCGCGTCAGCGTGCCAATGGACAAATTAGAAACACTGGGCGAAACCATTTTCGGCACGACCAATGTGGACTTTTCACAGCGCTTAGCTGATGAATTGAAGCGCGTGCGTGATTATCGCCCGGCCTGGCTCGAAGTGGGCGCGCATGGCGTGAGTTTGGGCACCTCGGCAGGCGCGCAGTTTGAAAAGAAGATTGACTTGCCACCCAGTTGGGTGCGCGGCTTTTTACAGGTGCAAAGCGCGGCTTCGATGCCTTCAGTAGAAGTGCAATTGTCTTCCGGCACTGTCGCGGAAATCTTATTCGCCTTGCATGAACGCAAAGAAAGAGGCGGGCCGCGTTCAATTCGCTTTCGCCTGACGCCAAACGAAAGACCGGTGCTGGTGATTGACCCGTGGAACATTGAAATCCGCGAAACGGAACACATTTGGAAAGGCGAAGGCGCGCAGGAGATTCGCATCTGGGGCCGTCGCCGCTTGATGGTTTTAGAAGGCCTTTTGCCACACGCGCAAAGTGTGGGCGTGAGATTACTTGGAACAGGAATGCCCTCTTATTGGAGTGTGGAATTAGCCACACACCGCTTCGATTTGGGGCTTTCCGGCTGGACGGAAAACGATTGGTCGAGCGCGGCGCGTTTTGATTTATTATCAGCCATCAACGAACCCTCCGAAGGCGATGTGGCGCAAGCCGCCAAGTTTTTAGAAAAAGACCTCAAACTTACGCCGGAAGAGTTGGCCGGGCGCAGCGACTTATCGCGCACTAATGCCACTGCGGCGCTTCAACAGTTGTGTCGCGAAGGCCGCGCCATGTTCGATATTGCTTCAGGCGCTTATCGCTGGAGGCAACTGCTGCCTGTGCCCGCGCCACCCAGTGAAGAGGATTCCAAGTTAAAAAGCGCCAAACAGTGGATTAAAGATAACAACGTCAAGTGCCACGCCGTAAAAAACGTGCCGGAGTTCTTGCAGCGTTTTGCTGATAAAGGTCTGGCGTTGTTTGAAGCAAACGTGAAAACGCCGGGCGGCACTTTTCATCCGACGATTGGCCTGGATGCCGATGGCCGAGCGTCTTTTGCCCAATGCACATGCAGCGATTTTAAGCGCAACAAAATGCGCCAGGGGCCGTGCTCGCACATTTTAGCCTGCGCCGCTTTAGCGGCAAAAATCCAATCGAGTGCGGCGCAAAGTGAAGCTCGTTTCAAAGATCAAACCTGGGTTTTTACCGGCGCACTTTCTCTCTTCACACGCGAACAGGCTGAAAAGATTATCGAAGACGGTGGTGGCCATGCGGCGGGCAGCGTCAGTAAAAACACGACTGTGTTAGTTGTTGGTGAACGCGCCGGCAGCAAGCTGAAAAAAGCGCAAGACCTGGGCGTTAAGATCATGACCGAAGCCGAATTTCAGGCCATGCTGGAAGGCAAAGCGCAGGCTTAACTGCAAGGGAACCGGCTATGCCGGTTTGACCCCAACCCCCTGGCGGGCGCCCTCTGGGCAGGAGGGGCTATGATCATACGCTTCTGAATCAGTATCAAGTTGTCCTTGTTCAACCAAGTTTTACCGTAGCCCCTCCTGCCCAGAGGGCACCCGCCAGGGGGTTGGGGGTTAATTGGAAACACCATGAGCGAAGAAACCACCACGCCACAAACTGAAAATGCAGGTGAAAATTCTGCTAAAGATTTAACAACAGCCAAAAACTGGCGCGAAACCTTGCGCGAGATGGGCAAGACGGCGTTTCAGCGTCATGAAATTGAGCGTCTCGGTTTCTGGCCGCTCAATGAGAAGATGCGTCAGGAAAACGCGGCTACCGAAGCGGAATTAACTCAGTTGCGTGAAGAGCTAACGCCGATGCGCCGCGAGATTCATCGCTTGCAAAAAGAGATTTCGGCTGCGAGTAATGTG
>DASWNL010000065.1:0-2674 GCA_036399215.1 Abditibacteriaceae bacterium | reverse complement strand
CGAAGCGCATAGCCTGGTGGGTGGCGGAGCGACTTTTGGATTTCCTGAAATCAGCGCTGGTGCGCGGCGCCTGGAAATTACCCTGCGGTCTCTACATGACAAGCCTGGCGAACGATTCGGAGCCAAAGAGCAAAAGGAAGTTGATAAAGCCCTCACGGATCTAAAAGGCCTTGTTCAGCAAAGCCAGGGTAGCATAAGTTGGGTTTTGGGCACCGGCTTGCCACGCTTATGGCGGGCTGCACAGGAACGCTCCGTCTGGTTGGTCAATTTGCCGCCAACACTTGGTTCAGCCTTAGGGCGTTTTGGCTTTGCTCTGCGCTCTTATAATGCAGAAGGCGTGCGCGCGGCCTGGGAGCAAGCGATAAGTGGCTCTGCTTCGTCGGCGCGGCCTGTGGCTATCGTGGCTGATCTCGACGCCTGGCTGGCTGGTAGCGAAAGCTTAAATTCGGAGGCCATGCGTGCCGTTCCTCTGTTACTCGCCGGGGCCGACACTTTTGAAAATCGCTTACGGGCGGTGCGCGCCGGGGCCAGTGGCTTCTGTCCTTTGCCTGTAGACATCGAGCAATTGGCCCAGCAATTGGATGGCGTAGCCGCATCGCGCCCCTCTTCACCGTTACGTGTGCTTTTGGTCTGTGACCAGGGCCCCTTGGCTGAACTTTACAGCTTAATCTTGGCGCAGCAAGGCATGTTAGTGCGCATCGCAGCACAATCGGCAGAGGTGCCCAGAGTGGCACAAGAGTTCGCTCCTCACTTGTTTTTGATTGAAGGGTCGCTCAGTGATTGCTACGCGGTGGAATTAGGGCAGGTTTTGCGGAGTTATGCCGCTTTTGCCGCCACGCCACTGGTGTTTTTACAAGATGCCGGGTCAGAGCGAGAGATGGCTCAACTGCGTGCTGTTGGTGATGAAATCCTTTCTATCCCGGTGGCACCGGAGATTTTAGTTGATGCCATTACCAAGCGAGCCGGGCGCCATCGCGCCGCTTTGGATTTGAAAGCGCGCGATTCCTTGACCGGCTTGCTTTCCGCTGCCCAGTGGCATCAACAGTTAGGCATCGAGATTTCACGCACGCAGCGCCAGGCGGGCGAATTGGTCTGTGCTGTGCTGGATGTGCGTGAAATGAAGCAAATAAACGCGCGTCAAGGTTATGCGGCAGGCGATCAGGTTCTACGCACCCTGGCGCGCTTGGTCAGTGGGCGTCTGCGAAAGACTGATGTCATAGGCCGCGATGGTGCGCAACTACTTGTTTTATTGCATGGCGCACCCTTGTCGGCAGCTCATGATGTGCTGCGAATCTTACAACGCGATTTTGCGACTCTCCGTTTTGGGGGAGTGGACAATGAGTTTACGGCCTGTCTCTTCTGTGGCGCTGCTGCATTTTCAGAACTCGACGCTGAGACATCCGATCTGGCCTCACAACTTGAAGCAGCCGCTAGAGCGGCACTTCACGATGCAAAGCAGGCAGAAACGCCGAATTAGGCTGGCTGAAGAGTTACTGCTCGAAGGTTTACCACTCGAAGTTTTACCTTTTCTTAATCTTTGCCTTTTACACTGGCCCTGATGGAGCCAAAAATACTCATCGTGGACGACGAGCGCCTGCTGGTCGAAGCCATTGCTTACAATCTGCAAAAAGCCGGATTTGAAACGCTTACAGCCTTTGATGGCGAAAGCGCACTGGCACAAGCCAAAACTCATGCGCCGCAATTGATCGTTCTCGATTTGATGTTGCCCAAGATTTCGGGTTGGGAAGTGTGCCGCGCCTTGCGGCAAGACCCGGAATTCCGCCTGAACGTGCCGATTCTGATGCTGACGGCTCGCGGAGAAGAAGCCGATAAAGTCGTCGGCCTCGAAATAGGCGCTGACGATTACATGGTCAAGCCCTTTGGAATGCGCGAATTGGTGGCAAGAGTGCGTGCCCTGTTGCGACGTGCTGCCAGTGAAGCGCCCCTTGACGATGACAACCTCTTACACGCCGGCAATGTTTCCCTGGATGTGGCGCGCCACGAAGTGCGCGTCAACAAAAACGGAGACACGCAGGAAGTAAAACTGCCTTTGAAGGAGTTTGAGTTACTGCGCGCTCTTTTAACTAATAGTGGCAAAGCCGTGCCGCGCGAGGCTCTTTTAGAACGTGTCTGGGGCGATGACTTTTTTGGCGATGAACGCACTCTTGATGTGCATATTCGCTGGCTGCGTGAGAAAATCGAACTTAATCCATCGCAACCACAACATATTCTGACGGTGCGCGGTGTCGGTTATAAGTTCAAAGAGTAAGGCTTCGATAGGCTTCTTATAAATTCAAAACTTCCTGATAAATCGCAAGGCGTTGGGCGCGATGCGCCTGAGGCGTAAAGCGCGTATGAGCCGTTTCTTGCGCGCCTTTGCCCAATTTTCGCGCTAAGTCTTCATCATTCAAAACGCGGGCTAACTCCCCCGATAATTGCGCTGGTTGGCGTGATTCAACGAGCAATGCGCTCTTTTCATGCTCCACCATTTCCGGCACGCCGCCTACTTTTGTAGCGACAATTGGCAATCCGGCGCCCATTGCTTCCAAAAGCGCCAAAGGCGAGCCTTCACTGAGCGAGGGCAACGCCAAAACATCGGCTAAGGCGTAATAAGGCGCCGGATCGCTGACTTGCCCGATGAAGTGAGTTCGGTCTTGAATGCCTGATGAAACTG
>DASWNL010000064.1:0-6528 GCA_036399215.1 Abditibacteriaceae bacterium | reverse complement strand
CAGCCGCCGGCTCTTGTCCCGGCTTGTCGCAGATGATGACAAATAGCTCATCCACCTGCATCGCGGCGCACTCAATAAGAAATTTGTGCCCGTGATGTGGTGGATAAAATTTGCCGAATATCACTCCGCGTCTTGCCATTTATCTTTCCGCCATCGAACGCCGCCACTGCTGTATTCCTGTTACGCAGAGCAGCAGAAAAACCAGGTAAAGCACCGAAGTGAGCATTAAACCCCGACTCCAGTAAAGCGGAATATAAATGAGGTCGGCTAAAATCCAGAAAGCCCAGTTCTCTAAAAATTTTCGCGTCAGTAAATACTGTGCGGCAAGACTCAGGCTTGTGGTCAGCGCATCCCACAACGGTGCCGCGCCACCCATGCGTGTCAGATGCCATTTCATCAAAATCGTGCCCAGCACTACGGCTACGACAACAACACCAAGCAGCCACCGCGGTGCGCGCTGCACTTTGAGCGGCTGCCTTTGCTGCCCGCCATGCAGCCATGCATACCAACCGACAACACCAAGCACTACATAAACGCCCTGCAATCCCATGTCGGCAAAGAGGCGGCTTTGCCAGAAGACGAAGGCAAAAATCACGCTGTTGGCGATGCCAATTGGCCAGTTCCAGATGTTCTGGCGCACGATTAGCCACACGCAAACGCCGCCGGAGATGAAAGCTCCGGTTTCCAACCAGCTAAACGGCGCCAGATTAAGCCACTTGATTCCAATCAAGACCAAAGACAGGCAAACCGCGAGGGCGATTTCACCGGGCGGCAGCGCTGCATCTGGTTTCTGGTAAGGCTCGTGTTGAAGTTCCTGGGTCAAAAGGGATTGTGAATTAGATCACCCGTTTTTCTTGTTGAAGATGCTGCGTTACCCAATCGCGCAGTAATTGGTCGAGTGGAACATGACGTTGGCGTGCTAATTCACGCAGTTCATTCAGTAGTTCAGGAGAAACCGGCACGCGCACAGCACTTTGGCGGCGGCGGCGCACACGCAAACGAGTCTGGTCATCCTGCATGGTTTCCCAAAGTTCGGCAGTGTCGTGAGTATCCACGAAGCCGGCCAACTCTTCTTGCGATTGAAAAATTTTACTTTCGTCCATACAACTTCCTTTCTGCCGCCGTCATGTCACGTGCGGTTGCTACATTAACCACGCCGCGACCTTTAGGAAATAAAGCAACTACAAGGTATCGCCCGGCCAAAGTCCGTCCATAAACAAGATAAGAACCTGGCTCTGCATTGCTACGGCGTAATCGGGGCAGATCCTCTTCATTTTCGATGACTTCGTAAACCTCTTCTTCCGCAACACTATGTTTTGCCCATAATTTGTCGGCTATCCGCGCGCTGATTCGCACTTCGAGGATGTCATCAAGTCTCATCTCATCAATTTGCCTAAAAATGCAAACAGTTGATCGGCGCTTTTACCATCGCGCGGAAACAGGGCAAAAGCGCTTTTGAGTTCTAAGATGCCCAACTGCGTGGGGTCTTTAGGATGCACAGTTTCCGGGTTACAGATTTCGCGCCAGCGTTCGCCCACTTTTTCACCCGACACGCCCGAATGCGGCAACAACAAAAACAGGTTCAAGCCAGGCATGGCGTTAGGTGGCGCAACGGCCAGTTTGTCCACGCCCCGGCATGAGCGACGCGCCAGTTTTTGCACTGCCGTTGCCGCGCGCGTGGCATCTGCTTCTCCTATATTCTCTGTCGCTTCATGCCAATTAGAAATTTGTAGCCAGAGCAAGCCGAATTCATGATCGTAACGGGCAGCGCGCAAGACTTCTTCATCCAAAAGCCCGGCGAACTCGACCAGACTTAATACGCGCTTGCGTGCCACGGCAGGAACCGGCGCCACAGCTTTGCCGGCGCGTCGTCGTTCTTGTGCCGTTTGCGTTTCACCAGTTTGTGATGGTGCCGTTTTGGTTTTTACCAGTTCCAACAGATAGGCGGCGCGAGCGCGTTGCTGCGCCCACGGCGCCGCGACACTGTTACCGGGCAGAGGTGAGGCTTCGGACAACTCAATAATCTGACGCAAGTTTTCCAGGCCGCGCTTGACTAAATACGCCGCGTAGTTAATGGAGATGCCCATCTCGCGCGCGATTTCGGTTTTGCTCATCTCACCAAAAAAGAACATGGTGACGGCGCGCTTTTCCAGGTCTTTGAGTTGAGGCAAGGCCGCGCCTAAAACCATCTGGTGATCTACGATTTCTTCGTGCGAAGTGTCCTCATCCGAAATCTGTTCGCTCCAATCAGAAGCATCTTCATCTTCGCGGCGCTTGTCTTCAAGCGAATCTACATTGAGAATCTGGGCGTTTTTGAGAACTTCGCGCACGCTGTCGACTTTGATGTCAAGAGTTTCAGCAATCTCTTCGGGTGAGGGCGCACGGTCAAATTCGGTTGTCAGTTTTTCCGTGGTGCGCACAATGCGCTGCCGCAGTTCCGAATGCCAGCCCGGTTCGTGAATCAAGCGGCCCAGGTCGCGCAGGTAATGGCGAATCTCACCGGAGATTAAATGACACGCATAGGTTGAAAACTTGATGCCTTTATCGGGGTCGTAACGGTCAACAGCTTTGACCAGGCCAATATAACCTTCCTGCACCAGGTCTTCGACGGGTTCGCCCGATGCCATGAAACCACGCGCACAATATTCAACAAGCGGCGCGTGAACTAACACCAAATGATCGCGCAGAGCGTCGCGGTCATGATTGCGAATGCCTTCGAGTGGCCCGCGCAAGCGCCTGAATAAATGTTCAGTATCCTCAGTCAGATTTTCGACTAACGGAGCTTCCGTAGCTTCCTGATTTTCTTGTGCCGTTCGATTGCTCATAAAAAAGCGCCGCCCTTCGGTTTGGCGCCGCGCCATAAGTAAACCAAGATTTACAATCTTGTTGTTTAATTGTCGTCTATGCCGGCTTCATTCATCACGATGCCGCGCGCTTGCTCTTCAATCGCCCCCTCATTGACGCCGCGCGGACGCAAATAGAACTCTTCGACCAAAATTTTGGAAACTGCCGCCGTCGGAACAGCTAAAATCGCGCCCGCCACGCCAAATAGTTTGCCCATTGCCAGAGCGAAAAAGGTGATGCTGACCGGATGCAATTTCATCTCGCGGCCCATGATAATGGGATTGAGCGCGTTGCTGGCGATAGCCTGCACAAAAACGATCACGCCTAAGGCCATAGCCGCTTTAGTCGGCCCCATGCTGATGGCAACGAAAATCGCCGGCACAGCAGCAACAAGCGGGCCAACATTGGGCACAAACTCGCCGAAGAAGGCGCAGATGCCGAACACAAGGGCTGGATGCACGCCAACCATCGCCATTCCGACGCCGGTTAAAACGCCGGTAATAGTGCCGTTGATTAAAGTCGCGCGCGCCCAACCCGTCATCTGCTGAAAAATCCGCGCTAAAGAGCGCCGTGTGGCTTCTCGATGTTCATCAGGCGCCACAGACAAAAGGCCGCCAACTAAAGCGTGCGGGTTGGCCAAGGTAAACATGAGCAGCAAAAACGACAGCACGGTTACAAAAACAGCGCCCGCTAAAGTCGCCGTAATGGCAACGGCGCGCTTGGCGTAGCCCAGCAAGGCATCCTGCTGCAAAAAGCCCGCAAGCGGCTCCAGAGGGGCTGCTGCCTGGCCTTCTTTGGCTCCTTGTTGTCCCGCAGTTTGTGGGGGATTAACTGTTCTTGTAGTAACTCGTCGCGTCACCGTTGCCGAGGTATCTTTCTCAACTGAGGTATCTTTGTCATCGGTCTTTGTAGCACCCTCTTTGGTATCAGGTTTGGCCTCTTCTGTTGAATCTGTTGAGGTCGAATTGCCCTCTGTAATATCAGGTGGCACCGGCGCTTCACTCGTTGCTGCGTTTTCGGCGGGAGACTCACTTTCTGTATCCGCTTTGGCATCAACTTCATTAGAAGATTCATCAAGTGCGCCCTCAGAAGCTGCATTTTGCGTTTCTGTGGAAGATTCATCAGTTCGAGATTCGTCAGTCCGAGATTCATCAGTCCGAGATTCGTCCGACGCTTCATTGGATGAAGCGCTATTCTCACCGGAATCTACCGTTGATTTTTGAACCGATTGTTGAACCGTTTTTTGCTGGCTGCTTTGCCCATCCCCGCTACCTTCATCCGCGAACTGCGGCACCAACCCTTTTAAAGCAGGATAACTATTCTCCAACTGCCCTATGCGGCTGCGAATGGTCTTCCAGTAAGTTGGCGCCTTGGCCACTAATTGATTTGCCTGTTTTAAAGCCGGTGGCACAATCAGCCATCCGCCCAGCGCCACACCACCGATGAAGCACAACATTATGAGGCCAACAGCCAGTCCTCGCCGCACGCCGCGCTTTTCGAGGGTGACCACAACCGAATTGAGGATGACCGCCAGCAAAAACACCATAGCGAACATCAAAAGGATTTCCACCAGTTGATGCGCCAGTTGCCACAGCGAAACGAGCGCAAAAATCAGCAGCACGACGCGCGTCAATTCACGCGATAATCCGCCCGGTTGGTAAAGCGAGGGCTTGGGTTCTCTGTGATGACTTACCTGATCTTTTATCTGGTCGCTTACTTGATCGTTTACTTGGTCGCTTACCTGTTCGCTTACTTGGTCGTCGAAGTTATCCGATGGTGATTTCATGGCTGATTATCTAAATCTTTGCAAGCAAAAGGCACGCTTTTCAGCGTGCCTTTACGAATTAGCCATTGAGTTAATCATCAAATCAGCAGCGCCGTCATCAAGCAACTGCCTCGCTACGCCTTCACCTAAGACAACTGCCTCATCAATTAATCCTCGCGCTTCGGCAAAAACGCGCTGCTTGCCATCCGGCGATAATACCACAGCCCACAGATGCAAAGCGTTTTCAGATGCAACGGCACGGGCGCCAAGGGGCGTTGAGCAACCCGCATTTAAAGCGCGCATTGCCGTTCGCTCCGCGCTGATTTCAGCCCGTGTTAAAGCGTCGTCCAACTTAGAGAGTAGTTGCAGAGTTTGCTTATCAGCATTGCGCGCTTCGATGGCTAAAGCGCCCTGCCCCGGCGCCGGCACGAATAGATTTTGATCTAAGTCGAAGCAGCGACCACTAATGGCTTCCCGCAAACCCAACCGTTCTAAACCGGCGTGAGCCAGAATAATCGCATCAAAGTTTTGCTCGTCGAGTTTGCGCAGCCGCGTGTCAATGTTGCCGCGAATATCCTCAATCTGCAAATCGGGCCGCAGTGATAACAGTTGAGCCTGGCGACGGAGGCTCGAAGTGCCGATTCTCGCGCCGAAGGGCAAAGCATCGAGTGAATGCAAACCCTCAATTTCATTTCGCAAAATAAAAACATCGCTGGCGTTGGCACGATGCGGAATGGCGCCTAAAATCAAGCCTTCTGGCAACTCCGGTGGCAAGTCTTTGAGCGAATGCACGGCAAAATCAATCACGCCTTCGTGCAGTGCGGCTTCAATTTCGAGAGTAAAAACACCCTTGCCGCCAATCGCTGGAAGCGGCGCGCTTTGTTGCTTGTCACCCGTCGTGCGAATGATTTGTTCTTCAACTTTCAGTCCTGGATGTGCAGCTTCCAGATGCCGCGCAAACTGCCGCGCTTGAGCCAACGCCAAAGCGCTGCCTCTTGTGCCCATGATTAATTTCATCGTGGCGCACCATTTAGCACATGCGGCGCGCCGAAGAAGGAAATCACCAAAATCAGAAAGCCATAAACCACCACTAAATTGGTGCTGCGTCCGCGCCAACCGAGCCACCAGCGAGCCGCCAGATAAAGTGAGAAAGGAAACCAGGAGAACATGGAAACCAAAACTTTCGGATCACCCATTGGCCGATAATCCGGCTGCTGCGCCATGCCAAAAATACCGGTTAACAGGCCCAGCACAAACAGCGCCGAACCAAAAACCGTAGCGCGATAAATTAAGTCATCGGCCACTTGCAGCGAAGGCAAGCGTTGCCACAAACCCGACAGTTTTTTGCGCTTGAGCAATGTTTCCTGAATTAGGTAAATCAAAGCCGAGGCAAACGCAAAAGCCAATGCTACATAAGCCAAAACAATGATCGTGACATGAATCGGCAACCATTGCGATTGCAGTAGGTCGCTGCGCGCTCCGGTATGCAATCGCGTTGCTGTTAAGGAATAAAAAGCGGCCAATAGTGTGACCGGTGTCACAAAAGCGCCCAGCGATTCGCGCCCGACTTTCAAGCCTAAGACCAAATAAGCAAGAGCTAATCCCCACCCAAAAAAGCCGGCAAAACCGGCCCGCACCGTGAGAAGCGCGCTACCCTGACCAATTAAGGAAAACCCGTGCAACACAATGCCGATAATCAATAACCAACGACCCCAAATAGCAGCATGTGCGTGCTGGCGCTCAGCGCTACGTGAAGCATCGTCAGCGCGCACGAACAACTGCACCCAAAAATAAATCATGGCGGCCAGATAAGCCACAATTGCGCCGGTGAGAAACAGGTTCTCATTGCGCGTCAGAAATTCCATTATTAATTGCATCAAGCCGCCTCCTCGTTTTGGGTTTCGTTTTTCGGTTCTTTC
>DASWNL010000063.1:0-22979 GCA_036399215.1 Abditibacteriaceae bacterium | reverse complement strand
CACAACACTTCAAGGTGCTCCTAACAAGAGTTTGGCGGTCTATCAGGCTCTTTTAAGTGCCGCCAATCAAGGCTTGATACACACCAAAAGCCCGACACTCGTTCAGCGCACGATTATGGACGACAAGAACGCGCCGTCTTCGGTGCGGATGGCGGCAGCTCAGAGTATTCTTAGAACCAACCAGGCTCAGGCGCCAACGTTAATTCTGGAATTGTTGCGCGGTGACAACGCCGACTTGCGCGATGTGGCGGCGCGTTACGTGCGCGAATCAGGCGTGCCGACACGCCAACTGATAGCCGAAGCTGAGAAACTTCCTGCTCCTGGTCAGGCGCTTTTATTAAGCGCTTTAGGCGACCGCCGTGATGCTTCAGCCTTGCCACTTTTATTGCGGGTTGGCGCTTCAACGAATGCTGATGTGCGCTTAGCAGCGCTTCGCGCTCTGGGGCCGATGGAAGGCAATGCCGAAGCGGTGACGCTATTGGCGAAAACCATCGCGCGCGGCACTTCTGGCGCCGAAAAAGAGGCGGCGCGGCAAAGTTTGGCGGCCCTGCGCGGCAAGACCATCAATGACGCCATTGTTGCCGCCATTCCCGGTGCTGAGACTGACATCCGGCGCGAACTAATATGGGGTTTGGGCCAGCGTTACGCCCGTAGCGCCAAACCGCAGCTTCTAACATGGGCCAATGATAATAACCTGGGCGTTTCTGATGTAGCGGCCAATGCCCTCGGCGAGATTGCAACTGCCGAAGATTATCCGGCTGTCGTCAAACTATTAACAACTGTGCCGGGTCAAGGGCGCGGCGCGGCAGAAAACCTGGTTTTGCGCATAGCCCGCGAGTTAAATAATGAGACAGAGCGCACCGGAGCTTTAATCACTGCCGTCAACGCGGCCAACCCGGAGACACGCGTTTCCTTGCTCAAAGTTCTCGCCAGCTTGGGTGGCACTGAAGCATTGGCCGCGGTGCGCACCAATCTGAAGAACCCTGATGCCAAAATTCAAGACGCCGCAATTCGGGCCTTGGCGGGCACACCCGACCGTGGCGCGATGCCCGATTTACTGGATTTGGCCCAAAACGCGCCCACAAAAGCACAACAGATTCTTGCTTTGCGTGGCTACTTGCGTTTAGCCGAAGGCGCGGCTCAGGACAACAAAACAAATGGCGCCAAAGTCGCCGAACTTTATACGCCCGCCATTAAATTTGCCGGCGAAACACAGGAAAAACGCAGCATCATCGCCGGGTTGTCAAAAATCAATACGCCCGAAACTTTGGTGCTTATCACGCCCTTTTTGGACGATGAGAACACACGCGGTGAAGCTGCCCAGGCCGTGATAAATATAGTGCGTGAGTTCAAGGGCGCTAACCCCAGAGAATCACGCACTGCGCTCGATAGAATTGCGGCAACGGTCAAGGACGAGAACCTTTTCAAGCAATCCAACGAACTCTTGCAAAAACTACCGGCCAATTAAGAAGACCAAAAACAAAAAGCCACAATGAATTTCATTGTGGCTTTTTGCTGTTAAATTCTGATGCACCCCACCAATTCACTCATGTTGCTAAAGTTCTGCTCCTGCAAATACTTCTCAAGACCCTCAATAATCTGAAGCGCCGCGTCTGGCTGCACAAAAGTCGCTGTCCCAATCTGCACCGCACTGGCACCGGCGATAATAAATTCCAGCGCATCACTCGCCGTCATAATTCCACCGATACCAATCAGTGGAATTTCTACTGCCTGACTGCATTTATAAACTGCCCTTAACGCTAAAGGTTTAATGGCCGGGCCACTTAAACCGCCCGTTCCATTAGAAAGGCGGGGGCTTCGCGTGCGAATGTCAATCGCCATACCGACAAAGGTATTTACTAACGAAAGCGCATCGGCCCCGCCAGCTTCCGCAGCGCGCGCAATAAGCGCAATATCAGTGACATTCGGTGATAACTTGGCAAAAATCGGCAGATGAGTGCATTCTCGCGCATGTTTTACGACCTCTTCAGTCATTTCCGGGTCTGTTGCGAAATCTAACCCGTGTGCGACGTTTGGACACGAGATATTCAGTTCTAATGCGGCAATTCCCTGCTGTTCGGACAAAGCACGCGCTAAAAACCCAAAGTCTTCAATGCTTTCACCAGCAACATTGACAACTAAAGGCACTTTGAATTGTTGCAGATACGGCAACTTATCACTAATAAAGCGCTCTATACCCACATTCTGCAGGCCAATAGCATTGAGCATTCCCGCCGCGGTTTCGCAAGTGCGTGGCGGTTTGTTACCGGCGCGAGGATGTCTTGTGACCGTCTTACCGATAACCGCGCCTAATTTCTCGATGTCCACAAAAGACGCCAACTCTTCACCATAGCCAAAAGTGCCGGAAGCCGTCATTACGGGATTCTTTAAAGTAAGCGAGCCGATTTCGGTTTGGAGCAAAGGTTTTTGGCTCATGCGCAACTTCCCTGCGGTTGGCCCCAATCAATTTCATGCGACCATAAAACTGGGCCTTCGACACAGATTCGGCGGTAACGCCCGTAATCGTCACCAGCACTATTTACGGCAACGACGCAGCCATTACACACCCCAATGCCACAGGGCATACTCTCTTCCAGCGAAACCTGGCAAGGCGCATTGAATTGGGCGCATAACATGGCTACAGCTCGTAACATAGCAAAAGGCCCGCAGGCAAAAACCGTCGCTATTGACTCCGATTCCAACTCTCTGCGAAGTAAATCAGTTACAAACCCATGATGCCCCATAGAACCATCATCTGTAGCAATGCTAATGGGCACCGCGTGTTGAGTAAAATCATCCTGACAAAGCACTTCTCTGGCTGAACGGGCGCCAATCAGTGCTTTTACATCCTGCCCTTTGGCTTTGGTAGAAGCCAGCATCGCTATAGGCGGCACCCCCACCCCACCACCAACTAAAATAGCCCTTTGTCGCAGGGAGGGTAACGCCGCAAACCCATTACCTAACGGGCCTATAACGTCTGCAAAGTCATCTTCTCTCCATCGCGACATCTGAGCAGTGCCTCGCCCTTCCACGCGATAGAGAATCTCAAAAGTGTCTTCCTCAATGTTCAAAATAGAGAAAGCGCGCCGCAATAAGGGGTCGTAGGATGCTTCACCACATGGTAGGACATGAACAAATTGGCCGGCACGCGCCTGGGTAGCAATTTCAGCAGATCGAAACTTCACACGGTAGTGGCGGGGCGCTACTTCTCTTTGAGAAAGAATGGGCACAGCGCGTTGAACCGCTGTAGGCGTAATTGTCATACCAGAATTCTTAACCAAGACTTAAATAATCTTTCTGTCAATTTAATATAATATCTGCTTCTTCACCCATGCCGTTGGCATTCTGGGGAGTATTTTCCAGGGCAGTTTGTGGTGGGGCTAAGCCATTCTTACTATTACGGCGTGTGCGGCGAGAGATTCGCTCCAAAAGCTGAGCAAAACGACGCACATCATCAAATTGTTGATAGACCGAGGCGAATCTCACATAAGCAACTTCATCCAGATGAATTAATCGCTCCATGACCATTTCGCCAACACGCTCGGCAGAAACTTCAAGCGTTCCTTCGCGACGCAAGTCACTTTCTAATTTGCTAACCAAAGATGTTATTTCACCAGTCGGAACGGGACGTTTATTACACGCTTTGGCGATGCCACCATATAATTTGTCACCGTTAAACTCTTCGCGCCTACCATCCTTTTTGATAACCATAAGCGGCATATTCTGCACACGCTCATGCGTTGTGAATCGAGCGCCGCACTGGTCACAGTGCCGGCGCCTACGCAAAGCCGCGCCTTCTTCTGTAGGGCGTGAATCTATGACGCGGCTATCAATATGTCCACAAACTGGGCATTTCATAATAGGGCTATCAATACGTGTTTCACGTGAAACGACTTATTGCTTTTGGGCGCTTCCCTTCAATTTTCCTAATAAAGTATCTAAATCTTCAGGCGAGAAATACTCTATGCTCACTTGTCCACCTTTGGCACGTGGGCGTATTCTTACCCTTGTCCCCAGAACTTTAGAAAGCTCTTCTTCTGTGACTCTCAAAGCTTTCAGTTCTGTGCCTGACAATTTAGTGGAAGCTGAATTTAGCGATGTGTTCTGTCCATTTGCAGTCTGGGCACTAGCCGCGGGGTCAGAAACAGCAATAGAGCGTCGGGCCGCTTCCTCTGCATCGCGGACAGTTAATTTATCGCGCACGATGAGCCGGAAAACGGCACGACGGGCACCTTCACCAGGTGCCAATAGAATCGCGCGACCATGCCCTTCACTTATTGAGCCATCCTCTAAAGCTTTCTGGGCTTCTTCCGGCAAGTCTAACAATCGCATTGTATTGGAAATGGCAGGACGGCTTTTCCCTACTCGACGCGCTATATCTTCTTGTGATAGCGAGAATTCCTGGCTGAGCCGTCGATAGGCATGGGCCGCATCTATAACGCTTATATCGTGGCGTTGCACATTCTCAATGAGAGCTAATTCTAACGCTTGTTGATCGTTTACAGCACGAATAACAACAGGAACTTGCTCCAAGCCAGCTTCCTGAGCAGCACGCCAGCGTCGCTCGCCAGCAATCAATTGGTAGGGTTTCTCACGATTTTCCGGGTTTGGACGCACAAGTATAGGCTGGATAATTCCATGCTCTTTCACGGATGCAACCAAATCACTCATCTCTTCAAGTGCAAAAAACCGGCGTGGTTGATAGGGGTTAGCTTCGATAGAAGAGTGGGAAACCCAGACAGGGTTATTCTGTAGTTTTGCCTGCTCTTCAGGTGCCAGGCTTAGCCCGATTTCTGGCGCATCAGTTGGGGCTTTTTTAGTGTTCTGCGATGCTGCAGTGGAGGCTTCATGTGGAATTGAGTCCGCCAATGAGATGGTCAGCGAAGCATCGCCCCGCGCCATACGACTGAGAAACTCCATGTCATCATCGGGAATTAAGGCAGATAGCCCACGGCCTAAGCCCCTTTTAGTTGTCGCCATAAACGTGTCCTTTTCTTCTTGTTCCTATCATTTAAACCACCCACGCCGTCTTGAAGCGGTCAACTCAGGCTGTAAGCCGGTTCTTTCCAGCACCTCAAGGGCTAATCGCCGGTAAGCATCAGTGCCGGGAGATCGCTTATCGTAAAGTGCAACAGGCAGGCCGTGACTGGGTGCTTCGGCCAGGCGGACATTTTTGGGAATAACTGTTTGAAACAGCAATTGGGGAAAATGGCGCTCAATTTCCTGAGAAACTTGATGGCTCAACCCCAAACGAGCATCAAACATGGTGCGTAACAAGCCCATAACCCGCAAATTGGGGTTTAAGCTTCGTTTTATTCTTTCCAGTGTGCGTAATAGATGCCCCAAACCCTCCAAAGCGTAATATTCACACTGAACGGGGATAATCAACTGCTCGGCAGCTACTAAAGAGTTTACTGTCAAAAGTGATAAAGAAGGAGGCGTATCAATTACGATAAGGGGATGCTCAATTGTTAGCCTCTGCAATACCTGCTTCAGATCATCACGGCGTCCATTGCCCGAAAGCTCGATCTCAGAACCTGCCAACTCAGGCGAAGTTCCTACAATTTGAAGATGCGCCACCGGGCCAGCTACAACTGTCGGGGTAATGACTTCATGGTTATCCTCGTTATCTCCCTGGGCAGAAGTCTGAGCCACTAAAGCATCGTAAAGTGTTGGTCTCGGCAAATCACGTAATCCCAATCCGCTGCTGGCATTACCTTGAGGATCTAAATCAAGTAATAGGGTTGGTTGTCCCCACTGAGCAAGACTTACAGCCAGATTGACTGCAGTAGTGGTTTTGCCGACCCCACCTTTTTGATTAACCACAGAAATAATTGCCATAGATTGCCGATATAATCTTTATTTGTAGCACCTAAGATAAAACAAAATGGAGGATGAAAATTCAATTTTCATCCTCCATTTTAGCATAAGCGCCGTGTGGAATAAACCGTTATAGAATATGTTTCACATGAAACAAGTTGTATATTCATACAATCGTTTCACGTGAAACGATTGTATAGATCTTTATTTTTGAATTGATCCCTTCATGCGTTCAAGAGCAAGAGGAACGATTTTGGCAATTACCTCAGTTAATAACTCCTCTTCGGCTGTCCCAGCAGGCTTTTCGGCAGTGCTTTCGGAGACGACAATATCGGGCAGAGCTTTATTAGAGGCAGCATCAATGAGCTGTAAGTTCAATTTCAAGCGCCCTTGGTTCTTCGAGAGGTCCAACTGTTCGATACGTCCAAACAGAATTGTATTGGCAAGCATCTGCGTCGTGGCTTTTCTTCGCAACGCCGCCGCACGCACATCGGCAGCCAATTCATTATTAGCAGGTTCGGCAGAGAGCGTATTCACGAGCTTATCCATATGTTGACGTGGTTTAACTTGCCATCCCGCTTTACGCAGTTCTTCGGTTAAAGCATCAATGATTCGTGTTGCAGCAGCTGGAGACACGCCCTCTGCACCGGCTAATGTAAAGATGGCTATCGGCGCTTTTAATTTCAAGGCCGGAATGATAGTTGGTGTTGGCGTTGGTGTTGGGGCTGGAGTTGGAGTTGGCGTCGGAGTCGGCACCGATTTCGAGGCGGGAGGCAGTGTCACTGGTTTTGCTGTTTGAGGATTGCACTTGCCAGCCGCACCTGCATTGAAAATGCTTTTAATTTCAGTGGCCGCCAAAGGACGCGCATACAAGCCAATTTCATCCATAGCTCCTACAAACCGACGGTCTTTGCCTAAACCGGCGGGGCGATAGCCGATGAAGAGATCATAAGTCGTTTGGGGACGGAAAGGCCCCAGGATTTTTTCGCCGACTACAAGGCCATTTACATAGATGCTGCCAACACTGGTCTTTTTATCGTAGGTCAACGCAATATGTTGCCATTCGCCGGCTTTGAGCACGCCCGGCTGCGTATCAATCATGTGCGGCATGCCGCTGGTGTCCATGAAATTCGCCATGAGGCCGCCATTGCCATTAAAAATCCATAAGTGAACACCAAACGTTTCGCCGTTATTGTAGTCAAAAATGGGATGCATAGGCAAAACATCGGATGGATTCACCCAGGCTTCCCAGGTAAAGCCTACGCCACTGCCCACATCCGTCTTAGGTGAAGCCAAAACGCGTAAATGGGTGCCTTTCATACTGAAGGCTTGACCCACTTTGCCAGCTTCATAAGTCTGCATCTCGTCAACTTGCACCTTGTTGGCGTAAATATCTCTGTGCGTGTTCTCGCCGGAGAGCCAAAGCGAAAGGCCCGGCGGCGGAGTTAAACAAGGACGATCCGTTCCAGGCACCAAAGGGACTTCCGCTTTTGTGGTTGTAGTTTCCACCGGCACGCCGGGAGTAGCGGGTGTTGCAGGAGTATTCTGAGCACGACCGGTCAAAACGGGCAGGGCCACAAAGCCACAAACGGCTACAATAGCGCCAAGCGTGCAGCGACGTTGTGAAGTCAATGATGTGCTTGACATTGAAAAATTAGCTTTAGAAGCTGACAGGTGTCTTAAAATATTGATTTTCATCGTGTTCCTACTGAAATACATTGTGGTTTTTGACTTTTCCGCGCCTATGCAGTTGCAAATTAAGGTTTTTAGTCTTGTGAAATGATTCACAAAATCCTGCCGAAAAAGCAAAAACCGCTTATGCGTTCATATTAAACACATGAGCGGTTTGATTTATCGGGGTGGCGAGATTTGAACTCACGACCTCTGCGTCCCGAACGCAGCGCTCTACCAAGCTGAGCCACACCCCGAATTACAAAACTATCGAAGAAATACCTCAAAAGAGGCAAAGGTTATTTATACCTGCGTTGTAGTTTGAAGTCAAGATAAAAACGCGGGAATGAAGTGTTGTTACCCGTTATTAACTGGCAATAAGCACACAAAAACGGGAGCCATAATGAACAGAGTTTATTCTTCGGCTCCCGTTTGGTTAATTCCTGTGGTTATTTCTTGCCTTTGATGGCGGCTTGTTTTTGCTCTTTAAGCCGCTCGGCGCGACGCTTGCGGCGCCTTTTGATTTCTTGTTGACGAATACGAGCCATAATTCCTCCTTTACTCTTTGTCTTCCCAAATTTGCACCCAGATAGTGCGTTCGCGTGGGCCGTCGAACTCACAAAAGAAAACGGCCTGCCAGCGTCCTAATTGTAACTTGCCATATTCAATGGGCAAGGTTTGGCCGGAGCCAGTCATCAGGCTTTTGATATGCGCGGGCGCGTTGCCTTCTGCATGATGGTAGTTACCCTCTGCAGGTGCCAATCCATCGAGAGCGACTAAAATATCGCGTGCTACATCGGGATCATAGCCTTCCTGAATTGTGATGCCCGCTGTTGTGTGTGGCGCGTGAATCAGGCAAAGACCGCGCTTCACACCACTTTCAGCCACAACTTGACTGACTTGCGGCGTGATGTTAATCATGGCATCGCATTTGTCGGTGCGCAATCGTATCGTTTGCATGGGCCTTGGGCAAAGCTTTTAACCCCGAATATTTTAACAGGTGCGGTTCCTCTCGCCCAATTAAAAGAGGCTGTTTGATAAAATGCCCCTTGCTATGACAAAATTTTCCAAGAGCTTTTGTGGGACGTTGGTGCTTTTAGGGAGCACTTTCCTTCCTTTGAGCGCCGCTGATAATCCCCTCTCAAAAGCAGATATGAAATCCACTTTCCGCTATCCGCTGAAACAGGATGGTGCTGATCCGTGGATGACTTATTATAAAGGTTGGTATTACCTGACTACGACCAGTGCGATTGACATTAAAATGCGGCGGGCACGGCGCATAGGCGAATTAAAAGACGCACCTGATAAGGTAATTTGGAAAGACGAGACACCAGGCCGTCAGAAAGATATATGGGCCACGGAGTTTTTCTTATTGGATGGAGGCAATGGCCCACGCTGGTATGGCTATTACACGGCGGCTGATGGCATTGAGCCGAATCATCGCATGTATGTCATCGAAAGCGCGGGCGATGACCCGATGGGGCCATACACCTTTAAAGCGCAGGTGCAAACCGACCCGAAAAACGAGTTTTATGCGATTGACGGCACAATTTTACAATTGCCAAATGGAAATCTTTATTTCATCTGGTGCGGGCGACCCAGTGCGGCAGGGCAGGGCATCTATATTTCGCGCATGACTAATCCCTGGACAACAACCGGCCCGCGCGTTTACTTAGAAACCAGTGGCTTTGGTTGCGAACACGTGCGCGAAGGGCCGATTACTCTGGTGAAGAATGGCAAAGTGTTTCTGGTTTATTCGGCGTGCGATGCTTCGACGCCGGATTATAAATTGGGCTGGCTCAGCGCCGATATAGGCAGTGATTTGTTGAATCCGGCCTCGTGGACGCAAAATCCAAGGCCGGTTTTTGCCCGTGTTGACCAATGGGGCGTTTTCGGGCCAGGCCATAACTTCTTTTTTAAGTCGCCGGATGGCAAAGAAGATTGGATTGTTTATCACGCAAAACTCGGCACTAATCGCACTTTTGCTGATCGCGTAACACGGGCGCAACCTTTCACCTGGAATACTGATGACACGCCGAATTTTGGCCTACCGCTACCACCCGATGCCGATATTCCTGTGCCTTCGGGCGAAGCGCCGCCAGAAAGATAGAACGCAGAGTTGTCATTGTTTGGCAGATTCTTCAAGAGTAATAAGGAACATATAAAGACTATTCCCCTCAATAGAAAAATGGTTAATAAGTTCCAATTATTATGGTTTTTGTTGCTACTGGTGAATCCGGCTTTGGCCTTCATGCCGCCTAATGTCTCCACTCTTGAACTGGCGCAAGATAGTGATGTTGTATTAGTAGGCACTATGCGCAGTATCAAAGATGGTCAGGCTGAATTTGCTGTCGAACAGGTGCTAAAAGGCGTTAAGGTCGCGCCTGTAATTAAGGTCGCGCCCATTAACAAAGAAATTACTATGGGAACTCGCCTTTTCCGAGAAGGCGAAACCTTGGTATTGTTTTTAAAGGGTGGCGACATTTTGAAACCTATGCTTGATGGATGGGGTTCGCTCACCTTTAATCCTGAGACGAAGAACGAAACCATCGAAGGCGTCAATCAGCTTTTGCTGTTGCCACCACGTTCTGAAAAAGACGCCATAGCGCAGGCTATGTTGGCCTGGGCTATCAGCGACAACTTTTTGTTGCGACGCGAAGCCCATAGGTATATCAGCCAGCAATTATACAATCGAGATAACGGCTTGAAATATCAAAAGCAACTTGTTGAATTACTCAAGAATCCGTCAGCCGATGTGCGCGCGGCAGCTCTCAGCAGCAGCCTGCAATTTATGGCATCGCCAGAAGCCCTGCCATTGATTATCGAAATGACTCGTGGCACAGACTTACGCCTGGTGCAATCCGCCAGCATGGCGCTGGCGCATTATCACACTCCCGAATCGGTGGCCGCTCTGATTGCGCTCACACGCCACCTAAATCCTGATTTGCGTATGCGTGCCTTAATTGATCTTGATGATAGTGGAAGTCTTGAAGCGAAAGCGGCGCTTGTAGCCCTGTTAGATGATCCCAACCCTAAGGTGCGTGCTTTAGCACCGCGTGGTTTGGTGATGTGGCTGCGTCGCGGCGAAGCGAAAGACGTTTTGCCCAAGCTCATCACCATGCTGAAGGATCCGGTAGATGAAGTGCGCGCCAGAGCAGCCCAAGAAATTGGTGAAAGTCGTGATGTTAGCACGATTCCCGCTTTGTTGGAAGTGTTACGCCGCCCCAATTTGAGTGAGACCTTGGAAGCGCGCGTGACGGGTGCTTTATATTTGATGATCAGTAATCTACGTCCTGATCAGGTAACAGAATTGAAAGAACTCAAAGAGGCACAGCAACTTTTCATCGTATCTTTAGAGCGCAGTCGCCGGCTGCCAAGTCTTCATGTAGCGAACATTTTAGGCAGATTAGGGAAGAACAAAACGCTTGAAGCCACAGCGGCCTTGCGCCACGCCGAGGAAAAGCATCCTCATGCCGATGTTCGTGGCGCGGCGCGTCATGCTTTAGCCATGCATTAATGTTATGAATTTTTCGCATTTTCGCCGTCTGATATTGCTGCTCTTGTTGTTGGTTTTGCCATTAGCGGCGCAGGAAGTCCCGGCGCGCTTGAAGTATTTTTCCTTTGATTTGGAAAAGCCTGTTCCTGTGCAGCAGGAAGCTGATGTTTGCATTTATGGGGCGACTTCAGCGGGTGTTATTGCTGCGGTGCAGTTGAAGCGTTTGGGCAAAAGCGTGATTTTGCTGGAGCCAAGCGATCATGTCGGTGGCTTGTCATCGGGTGGCCTCAGTTTCACCGACATCGGCAATAAAAAGGCGATTGGCGGGTTGTCTCGTGAATTTTATAAGCGTTGTGGGCAAAAATACGGCGTTGAAGAAGAGTGGCGCTTTGAGCCGAAGGTTGCCGAACAAGTGTTTCTGGAGATGCTCCAAGAAGCCCAAATTCCCGTTGCTTATCGCAGCTTCTTGCAGGAGATTGAAGTGCGCAACAAGCGCATCGAAAAGATTACCACGCGCGCCGGGGCTACAATTCGCGCTAAGATGTGGATTGATTGCTCTTACGAAGGCGACTTGATGGCCCGCGCCGGGGTGCCGTTTCGTCAGGGACGCGAAGGCAATTACGAATTCAACGAAACCGTAAACGGCGTGCAAACGCGCGACAAGCATCAGTTCTTGTTTCCGGTTGATCCGTATGTCGAAGTCGGCAATCCAAGCAGCGGCTTGTTGCCTTATATTGACCCGATAGGCCCAATTCCCGATGGCACCGGCGACTTGGCAATTCAGGCTTATAACTTTCGCTTGTGCCTGACCAAAGACCCCGCCAACAAACTGCCCTGGCCTAAACCGGAAAACTACAATAAAGCCGATTATGCACTTTTAGAACGCTATATCGCGGCGGGCTTCGACAACTTTTTTTATGGCATCGTGCCGCTACGTAACGGCAAGTTCGATATGAATAATGCGGGCGCGGTTTCCACCGATTTCATTGGTGCTAATCATGAATATCCCGGCGGCGATTATGTGACGCGCGAGACGATTTTTCAAAATCACGTCAACTATCAGCAAGGCTTATTGTGGTATTTAGCCAACGAACCAAATGTGCCGGAAAAGATTCGCAATCGCATCAATGAATACGGCTTGTGCAAAGATGAATTTGTCGAAACCGACGGTTGGCCGCATCAACTTTACGTGCGCGAAGCACGGCGTTTAGTGAGCGATTACATCATGAGTGAGCACAACTGCCGCAGCGTGATTACTGCCCCTGACCCGGTTGGTTTAGCCGCTTACACGATGGACTCGCACAACTGCCGTCGCTTTGTCAAAGACGGCAAAGTGATAAACGAAGGCGATGTGCAGGTCGGTGGCTTCCCGCCGTATCCCATCTCTTATCGCTCGCTTATCCCGCGCAAAAGCGATTGCCCGAATCTACTCGTGCCGGTTTGCCTCGCCACTACGCATATCGCTTATGGCTCAATCCGCATGGAGCCGGTTTTCATGATCTTAGGCCAATCGTCGGCCTTAGCGGCTTCGATAGCCCTTGATAAAAACCTCAGCGTGCAAGAAGTGCCTTATCCTGAACTGCGCAAAATGCTGGAAGAAAACGGACAGATTCTGGCATGGGAAAAGTGAGGCATAGAGGCATAATGGAGAGTTCACTTCAAACTCAGTTTGATGCATCACCTGCACCGAAGAAAGAACTGTCGCACTTAGCCTGGAATCCAGTAGCAATTGTCTGGATTTGTCTGCTGTTTTCGATATTACCGGCAGGAATTATGTATGCGCTTAATTTTGAACGATTGGGACAGCCTGAAAAGAAAAAAGGCGCGTTGCTCTTCGTAGGTGTAATCAGCATCATTTTTTATGTTATCGTGGCTGTAACTTCAATTGCGCCGAACATGCATCCTGCACTCGACAAGCAGTTGCGGCTTTTATGTGGGGCATTTACTCTTAGTGTGGCTGCTTGTTTTTATCGAAATCAAAAGCCGCTTTTCCTTCGCCATCTCCGACAAGGAGGCAAAAAGGCCGCCCTCTTAAAACCAGTGTTGTTGTCATTCATAGCCATTCTAATCGTGATGGCAAGCTTTGGCTATTGGTTAGTGGCCCAGGAAGAGAAGAAATTCAATAGAGCCATTGTTCTTTATGAGCAGGGAGAATACAAAGATGCTGAACGGCTTTTCAAATCTTATAAAGTTGATAATCCCGACGAATCCGGCGTTTATTTGAATTTAGCGTTGATTTACCTGGAAACCGAACGACCCGAACAGGCTAAAGAAGAGTTGCAGGAGGTAATACGCCTTGAGCCACAAAATGAAGAAGCAAAAGATTTGCTACAAGAACTTGAGGATGGTGAAGTGAGGACGGGGAACGATAAAAATGAATGAAATTAAGCATCTAACAATCGCCGAGTTAGATGCCGGTTTGGGTGAGATTCGCCGTTCGCCCAAAGATAATGGCACCCTAAAACTTATCGTGCGCCGCCCGCAAGTGGAGGCGCGCGAAATTCTCGAAAGCGGCGAACTGGATTCAGTGCAGGGACTTGTTGGCGACAGTTGGAAAGAGCGCGGCAGTTCACGTAGCGAAGATGGCGCAGCGCATCCCGACATGCAACTTAACATTATGAATGCGCGGGCTATTGCCGTGATTTCACCCGATGAATCGCGCTGGCCTTTAGCGGGCGATCAATTGTTTATTGACTTGGATTTAAGCGAAGAGAACCTGCCTGCCGGAACGCGCTTATCTATTGGCGAGGCGATTATCGAAGTCACCAATCAGCCGCACACCGGCTGTAAAAAATTCGTAGCACGCTTTGGATTAGACGCCATGAAATGGGTCAACTCCGAAGTGGGAAAGCAACTGCATCTGCGCGGCATCAACGCCAAAGTCGTGCAAGCGGGCACCATTAAAACCGGCGATAGCGTGAGGAAATTATCATGACTAACCAGGAGTTCGCGCCGTTTTCCATTTCGTGCTACGAAGATGGCCGCTTCGGGCTGATTTTAGGTGATTTTGACCATTGTTATGAGATTTTTGATGAATTCGGCTATGAAAATGGTGGTTACGGCTGGCATGGCGTGGCTGAGGCTCTGATTCGCTTAAAAGCGCCACATTTAGCGAAGAAAATTAACTTCGACCCCGAAGCCAGTATGTTTGCCGCCCATGCGAAAAAGCGCGACGATATAAAAGAACTCGCCCACCTTTTGCGCGCCGCGATAGATGATGAAGCGCTTCTGAAAACCGCCCTTGAAAAGGCCGACCCGGAATTGATGGATTGATGTGAAGACAGGTTGTTGTCTCAATGCTACGATTCCCTCATCTCTCATTTCAATCTAAAGTTGCTTGCATGATCATGGGGCTTTGCGATAGTGCATTGGCTGGCTGGATTTATCGCGCGAACTTTATCCACTATATAGCTGTTGTTTTCCTAATTGTATTTATCGTAGGGCCGCTTTTCTTGATTAGTTTGGCTAATAGCATCGCTGTCTTAATAAAGAAGTCTGTGCCACGAACAGCTTTGCAAATATTCATGCTGAATACGGCTATCGTCACTTGTTTAGTATTTTCTGTATTTGTGGGAAGAATATTTCAGCGTCAGGACATTGCAGAAGCGAAAGCATACCCCGCTAAAGTCGCACCGTTTTTAGAAAAATATCGCAAAAAACATGGGGTTTATCCCGCCAGACTTGAACTGTTATCATCAAAACCAAAACATCCACGCATTAGTGCCTTTATCTATGGCACTGATGATAGTCGTTCTTACCATTTCAGATTTCTTGATCCAGGTAGAGTGGTCAGTTTCGATGAATGGCAATACAACAGCACAACACGCAATTGGCAATTCATTCCTGATTAAGCGAGTTATTTCGCTTCTTGTTGCTTGCGGTAAATCACTCTGACTAAAGTTTCGGCATCAGGGGCGCCGGGTTCGGCGGCGATGGCGGCTTGCACCATGCGTTCGGCATCGGGGCGCTTGTGGCCGAGCAGAATGAGAAGCTGTAAGGCTTCTTCTGTTACATCCGAAGCGGCGGCAAACGCGACGCGTTTATCTAAGTCGCCGTCTTGCATCAGGGCGAACTTGGCGATTTTGCCTTGCAGAGTCGCTACTAAATCGCGGGCGCGCTGCTTGCCGACGCCGGGCAGGCCTTGCAAAACCGTATAATTCGCAGTTTCGATGGCTGTAGCAATGGTGGAAACAGGTCGGGAAAAGGCGCCCAGCGTCGCTTTTGGCCCCATCTTGGGAACCGTTAGCAACTTCTCAAAAAACTCTTTTTGAATCGAGTTTTGAAAGCCGATGAGAACCGGCGTGGCGCGGTTTTGATCCATCTGTAAATAGTAGATGGTTTCCAGGTGAATGGCTTCGCCTAAGGGCAGGGTATCGAGGGCTTTTTCCACCACAAGGGGCACTTGCACTTCATAACCCAACCCGCCCACATCAATAATAATCGAGCCATCGCCACGCGCGATGAATTTGCCGGAAAGACGAGCGATCATGAGAATTTTGAATTTTGAATTTTGAATTTTGAATTTAACCTGCTAATTCAACATTTAAAATTCAAAATTTATAATTGAAGCGACTCTCCCTCGCAAGCCAATAAAACCTGACACGGTTCGTTGCCTGAAGTGGTCATAGAGGCGCTATATTCCTGGGCAACACCCAGCCAGTAATTTAAATTATCGTCGGTCGCTGCCGGGTCGTGATGAAAAAGGGCCAGGCGCTTTACACCAGCCTGGCAGGCGATTTCGACACCCATAACCGCCGAAGAATGACCCCAGGTTCGCTTTTCGTCCAGGCTTTCGCTGAGAGTAAATTGCGCATCGAAAATAAGTAAATCGGCGTTCTTGTAAAACTCGATGTAGGGCCGCAGGGAGTCTTCATCGAGGTCATGGTAAGCGCCATCCGAAGCGTAAATAAATATCTGCCCATCGGCTTCAAATTTATAAGCATAAGCGCGTGAAGGATGGTCAAGGGTAATGGACGAAACCTTAACCCGGCCTTCGCACAATTCGATAGTGTCGGTTGTGAGTTGGTGATAAACGAACTCTGCTTTGGAATCACTCCAGGCGGCGGGCGGAAAAAAGGGCGCCGCTTGTTGCTTCTTCAAATGCTCTTTGAGTTTTTCGTGGCGGGCGTAAAGGTCGAAGTGGTTCCCCGGCACATAAAGCGGAGGAAAAAAGGGCCAACCCTGCAAGTGATCCCAGTGATAATGCGAAAAGAAAACGTGCGCGTGTCCTTTGCCATGCCCGAATTCTTCGGATAAAAGCGATTGGCCCAGGGCGCGGATGCCGCTGCCCGCATCAAGAATGAAAAGGTCGCCGTCTGCGGTTCGCATTTCAACGCAGGGCGTGTTGCCACCACTGATAATGCGCAACGGGGCCGGCAGGGTGCGAACCCATTCTAAGGTGGCGTCAGCATTTTTGAGGTTGGGTGGCGCCGGTTCATCGGCCAGGCAGCCAAGCACCTGCACCAGACGCGCTTCCAAGTCGCTGGTGACGGCGGGCGCCGGTATTGAACCTCGCACTCCCCAAAAACGCACTTGCATAGAACTCTCGCAACTTCCTAACGCATTATCAAACCAAACTATCTCATGCAAAGAAGGACGCCCTCAAAGAGCGCCCTTCACTATTTTAACTGATTCTAATTGCTATGGGATAACTTTAGCGTGGCAACCATTGTAGCACAGCATCCCAATTCAAAAACGCTTGCACACCCGCTAAACCCAGCACCGCAAGGGTGCAGACTACAATAGCTATTGTAACGGCTAATGACCAGGCTGGGCGTGCAATGGCGGCAGTTGTTCCATCAGCGCCGATATTCAAATCACCTGTTCGTTGCGGCGCGTCTTGCATCCACATCTCTACAATGGGGCGTGCATAGAAATAAAACGAAATTACCGAGTTAATAACGCCCACTAAGGCCAGGCCAATCAAGCCTTGATCAACGGCACCCATGAAGACATAAAACTTGCCGAAAAAGCCTGCCGTCGGTGGAATGCCCGCTAAGGACAGCAGGAAAATGGTTAAAGCGATGGCTACGCCGGGCTTTTGCCAGGCCATGCCGCGCAGTTCAGCAATTTTGATGTTGGCGTTTTCTTCATCCCAATCCGGGTCAGTGGCGCGCTGGTTTTCCAAATGCACCAGAACCGCAAACGCCCCTAAATTCATCAAAGCATAAATGGCCAGATAAACCAGAACGCTGGCGTTCGCATCTGCAATTGCTTGCAAATTGTTCCCGCCATTGCCGGCGCGCATGGCTGATGCCGTCGCTAAAACACCGATCATCACATAACCGGCGTGCGCGATGGACGAGTAGGCGAGCATTCGCTTCAGGCTGTCTTGGGCAATCGCCACCACGTTGCCGATGGTCATGGTCAAAACGGCCAGCACCAAGACAATATGATGCCAGTGTTCTGAAACGGATTCCCCTCCAAAACCTTGCACGAAAACGCGAATAAAGGCCGCAAAAGCCGCCGCTTTGGCTCCCGTAGCCATGAAAGCCGTAACCGGTGTAGGTGAGCCTTCGTAAACGTCCGGTGTCCACTGATGAAACGGCACCAAGGCCGCTTTAAAGCCGAGGCCAATCAGCAAAAGCGCCATCGCTGAAAGCAAAAACGAAGTCGGAATCGCTTCGCCGGTTGCGAAGTTTTGGTTTTGTTGCAGTGCCTGAAAAATATCCGGTAACAACGTAGTGCCGACGGCAAAGTAGGTCAGGGCAATACCGTAAAGCATGAAGCCTGTGGCAAAAGCGCCTAAGAGAAAATACTTCAGCGCCGCTTCGTTGCTTGTCAAACGCGCGCGGGCAAAGCCGGCCAGGATATAAAGTGCAATCGAAAGCGTTTCGATGCCCAGAAAGATGACGAGTAAATCGCGCGCACTGGCGACCATCATCATGCCGGTTGTGCAAAGCAGAAGCAGGCCATAATATTCACCGATAACCGTATGGTGGTCGCCCCGGCGCGTCTTTAAGAAGCGGCTGCTGATAAGAATGGTGACAATCAGGCTCAGTAAAAATAAGCCTTTGAAAAACAGGGCAAAGTTATCGGCGCCGTAGATAGCGCGTTCGGGGGGGCCAAAAACCAGATTTTTGTTCCATAAAGCGCCGGTTGCAACCGCCGATAAAACGGCACCAAACAAAGCCAGCAGGGGCAAGACACGGCGCTGCGAATGGTCTGGAAAAAACGCGCCCATTATCAAAACCGCCATCGCCACCAGCACGAGGATAATCTCCGGTGCAAGCGTCACCAGGCGGAATTGAGTCATCAATTGTTCGGGAGAAGTAGGCATGAATTTAAAGTTAGAGCCGCGTTAGCGTTGTGCTAATTCAACGCTGCTTTGCGTTGCAGATTGGGTGATTTTAGCCGTATCAGGATTAATAAAATTCAGGAAACTCTGTGGCCGCACACCAACCCATAAAGCTACCAGCAAGAGTAGGGCTACCACAAAAGTTTCGCGCCGATTCACATCGGGCAAGGCGCGATTGGCTTCTTCGGTTATCTCGCCGAACAGCAGATTGCGGCTGAGTTTCAGCATATAAACCGCACCGAGAATCACGCCCGTTGCGCCCAGAGCGGCATAAAGCAGTTGCGCCGACATTAAGCCTTGCAAAAGCAGATATTCGCCGATAAAACCGTTCAAACCCGGCAGCCCAATAGAGGAAAATAGTGCAATCCAAAACAGAACTGCAAAGCGCGGCATGGGCTTAGCCAAGCCACCAAAGTGTGAAATGGCTGTTGTGCCACGCCGCTCGTGCAAAATACCAAGCAAAATGAAAAGCGCCGCCGTGCTGATGCCGTGGTTGAACATCTGTAGGCTGGCACCACTAAGGGCAACCTGCGAAAAGTTGATGCCCGCGCTTTCTCCGGCAAGCAGCGCTCCAAAGATGCCCGCAACGATTAAACCGATGTGCGAAATTGAAGAATACGCAATGGTGCGCTTGAAATCTTTTTGCATCACAGCGATCATCGCGCCGTAGATTACGGCAATCAGGCCAAGCATAACCATCGTTGGCGCGGCATAAGTGGAGACTTCAGGAAAGGATGGCAAGACAAAGCGCAAAAAGCCGTAAGTGCCGATTTTTGCCAGCACTGCTGATAAGAAAACCGAGCCGGCTGTAGGCGCTTCGCCGTAAGCATCCGGCGCGGGTGTGTGCAAGGGGAACAAGGCCGATTTGATGGCAAAAGCGATGGCAAAGGCTGCGAAAAGCCAGAGCGAAACCGCTGAACCATCCAGCGATTTTGCAGACTCAACAAACGCTGTGTAATCGAACGAGCGCTGCGCGCCTTGCTGATGAAAATAGATGTAGAACATCGCCAGCCACATCAGCACACTGCCCAAAAAATTGGCTAAGAAATACTTAATCGAAGCGTAAATGCGGCCCGGCCCGCCCCAGATGCCAATCAATAAATAAATCGGCACTAAGACGGCTTCGTAGAACACATAAAACAGAATTAAATCGAGTGCAGTAAACACACCACACAAAGCCGCTTCAAGCAAAAGCAGACAGATGAAAAAAGTTTTGACGTGCTTTTGCACGCTGTTCCACGACGCCAGAATTACCAGAGGCGCTAAAAACGTGGTCAGCAAAATGAGCAGCACACTGAGGCCGTCCACGCCGAGGTGATAATTGATGCCGAACTTGGGAATCCACGGCGTTGAAGCCTCGAATTGATAACCGCTCGCGGTGTAATTCCAATATTGCACTAAGTGCAGCGAAAAGATGAAGTTGAGCAGCGCCACAACAAAAGCGGCTTCTCGCGCCACGCGCCCCGGCAATAGCGCCACCAAAATCGCGCCGATAATCGGCCAAAAGATCAGGCAGCTTAAAATGTATAGATTCAAATCAGGCATGAAATTAATAGGGGTCTAACTCGACCAGAAATACGCCAGAATCATCGCGCCGCCAATGGCCATCACTAAGGCGTAGTTGCGCACATAAGCCGTTTGCGTCAGGCGCAGCGAAGCCGCCGATTGGCTGACCAGTAAACCTAAACCATTGACGATGCCATCCACGATGTTTTCGTCAATCCAACGCAGCGCAATGGACAAAGCAAAGCCCAGTTTGACGACGGTGCGCTCATACAATTTATCCAGGGAGAGCGCGTGCGTATTCTCCTGCAAGAAGGCACGCTTGGCCTGCTTCAAACCTAGACCGCGCCCATAAATCCAGCCGCCCCAACCGATAACCATGCCAATGAGCAGCAAAACCAAATTAGCGCTGTGTTCGGCGTGCGCGCCCGGCACTTCTTCGCGGGCAAAAACCGGCTCTAAAAAGTTGGTAAAACCATGCAGCGATTCAGGCACGCCGGATAAATGCGGAAAGCCTAAAAAGCCGGCGAAGACCGCTCCAATAGCGAGAATAATCAGCGGCAAAGTCATCACAGCGGGTGATTCATGCGCATCTTCGTGGGATGTATGATGATTTTCTGCATGATGACCGTGTTCATCGCCTTCGCCTGTTTCGTGGCTGTGATCGTGGTCATCAACAGTGTGCGGCGTGGGGACAAAACGAGATTCTCCTAAAAATACCTGAGCATATTGGCGTCCCGTGTAAATGGCGGTAATCAACGCGGTTATTAAACCGACGATGCTGAAAATGGTATAAAGCGAATTCGCATGTTCGCCCTGTCCCGCAGCGAAAACCGAACCGATAATTTCGTCTTTGGAAAAGAATCCGGCAAAGGGAACGGCGCCAGCCAGAGCCAGGCCCGACAGCATGAACGTGAGGTTGGTCGTTTTCATGCTTTTCGCAAGCCCGCCCATTTTGCGCATGTCCTGTTCGCCGTGTAAGGCATGAATGACCGAACCGGCGCCTAAAAACAGGCAGGCTTTGAAAAAGGCGTGCGTGAAAACATGAAAAATCGCAATGGCATAAGCTCCGGCGCCAACCGCCATAAACATAAAGCCAAGCTGTGAAACCGTTGAATACGCAAGAACTTTTTTGATGTCGGTGTGCGCTAAAGCGGTTAAACCGGCAAATAAGGCAGTCAGCGCGCCGATGCCGCAGATGATGAGTTTGGTTTGCGGCGCGGCTTCAAATAGCGGCCATGAGCGGGCACACATATAAACACCGGCGGTTACCATCGTAGCGGCGTGAATTAAGGCCGAAACCGGTGTTGGGCCAGCCATCGCGTCCGGCAGCCACGTGTAAAGCGGAATCTGGGCCGATTTTCCTGCCGCGCCAAGGGCTAAAAGCAGAGTAATTAAAGTCAAGCCGCCCAGAGCGCCGACAGTCCCGGCATCCAGAGCTTCAAGATTGGTGAAAACTTCTTTGTAATTCAGTGAACCGGCGGCCAGGAAAATCAGCGCCATGCCCAGCAAAAAACCAAAGTCGCCAATGCGATTGACGATAAAGGCTTTCTTGCTGGCTTCGGCGGCATCTTCGCGCTCGAACCAGAAGCCAATCAAGAAATATGAACACAAGCCGACGCCTTCCCAGCCAACGAACATGACCAGATAATTGTCGGCCAAAACCAGCAGCGTCATGAAGGCGATGAACAAGTTGAGATACGAAAAAAAGCGGGCGTAGCGCGTGCCTTCGAGATCGTTATGATCGTGCGCCATATAGCCGATGGAGTAAACGTGAATCAAAAAGCCAATGCCGGTGATAATCAAAATCATCACGGCGGATAGGCGATCCAAAAGCAGAGAAACATCAACTTTGAAGTTGCCAACCGCCATCCATTGATAAACCAGTTGCGACTCGGCTTTTTCGGGCACACCATCTAAAACGTGCAAAAGCGCGATGATGAATGCCGCGCCAACGGCTAAAGAAGCAATGACGCCCGGCAACGGTTTAGGCAGTTTGGCGCCGATAAGTCCGGTAATGATGAAGCCCAAAAGCGGCAGGGCGATAATGAGCCAGAGGGGAAGCATGGAAAAGGGCTTTAATATTTCAAAAGATTTACGTCATCTACGTCAATGCTACCGCGATTGCGAAACAGCGCCACGATAATCGCCAAGCCAACGGCGACTTCGGCAGCGGCAACGGTCATCACGAAAAAGACCATGACCTGCCCATTCATGGCACGTCCGGCATCAAAGCCTGGCACGCCCGCGAAGTGTCGAGCCGCCGCCACAAAAGCTAAGTTCGCAGCATTAAGCATCAATTCGATGCACATGAAAATTACAATCGCGTTGCGCCGCAGCAAAACGCCCATCACGCCGATGGCAAAAAGCGCGGCGCTGATGGCAAGGTAATAATGAGTAGGCATTTTTGAACGTGGAATGCGGAATGCGAAATATCATTCCGCATCTTACTTTTCGCATTTCTAAAGTCTTTTCTTCGCTAAAACCACAACGCCGACCATCGCAATAAGCAGCACTACCGAAGTTGCTTCAAAGGCGAATAGGTAGTCGGTAAACAAGGTATTGCCGATAGCCTGAACGGAGCCGAATTTTACGGTGGCCGCTTCAACGGCTGCTTCGCGTTCGTTTGCAACCGTAGCAGGATTATCTTTAATGTCGTCACTAATGAGGGTTTTCACCATTTGCGGCTGGCCCGGCACCGTATTAATGCCTGCCGGATTGCTCATCATAAAGCCAAGCATGACAATTGTGACCAGGCCAAAAACGATGGCTAACGGCAACTGCGAGCCACCGCTGCTTTCGCTGCGAATCGGCTTATCTTCGCCCAAAAGCATGATGACGAAAACAAACAGCACCATAATGGCGCCCGCGTAAACGATAACCTGCACAGCGGCCAGAAAAGGCGCTTGCAGTTGCAGAAAAAACACTGCCAGGCCAACAAAAGTGAGAACTAAAAACAGCGCGGAGTAAACGGGGTGGCGATTGAGCACCACCATAAGCGCTGAAGCGATGACAAGCAAGGAAGCGAGGCCAAAAACTATCGAATCACCGTTCAAAACCGGTTCCTCCAGCGCCTCAAGCGGTCAAATCGCAGTGAATAAATATCCTACAAACAGGGCGCAATCTTCGGCTATTTTAACAATCTGTGCAAAATTGCACAAGGAAAAATAACAGCGTTTTCAAACGGGATAA
>DASWNL010000062.1:0-12863 GCA_036399215.1 Abditibacteriaceae bacterium | reverse complement strand
CCAAAGCATTATCCAAAGACCCCGAAGAACGCTTCCATTCGTGCGAAGAGTTTTTGGAAGCCTTAGCTGCCGTGCCGCCTTTAGCCGAACAACAATCCGCGCTTTTGGCTTCGGGCGTTAAACCATTGCGTCGAACAGTAGGAGCATTGTTTGGCAGCCCAACCCTATCGGCCAATGAGAGAAGCCAGGCGCGAAGCCAGACCCTGAGTGTCGGTGAGCAAACAGCATATCATGAGGCGCCCCTGCCAGCCAAAATCGCGCACGCGGCCACCAACCCAATTGTTTTGCTGGCTGGGATCATCGGTCTATCAGCCGGTGCGCTTATGGTGTGGAACTTGCGAGAAACTCCAACTACGGCTCTCATCAAACCAGAAGCAACACCAACTATTGTCAAGCCTGTTGTTCCACCGCAGCCAACTATAGCGCCGAAACCAACAACTCAGCCAACGGCTAAAGCAACCACTAAACCAACAGCACGCTCTACAAGAAAACCGAACCCAACGCCAACGCGCAAAGTCGCTGCGAAAATCACGCGTAAAGCGAGGGCGGCAAAACCTTTGCAAAAGCCTAAGCTGCGTTCTAAAGTGGTTCGCAAGCCGGACACACGCAAACCTGCCCGGCGCATTAGTCGCAAGCCGGTTGTCCGTAAGTCAGTTGTCCGCAAGCCAATTAAAATAACCAGACGGCGTCCCGTAATTAAGAAACGTCCTGCAACAAGACAAACCATGCGGTCAGGTGGCGAAGCTGGACTACCGCCTTGAGAAGAGGATAAGTTATGAACCAAATCTTTCGAGGGATAACATTAGCAACATTAGCAGCGTTCGTTTCTATCTCCAGTAGTGCCTTTGCCGCGCCTAAAAAAGTCACGAAAAAACACACTCCAAAACGTGCTGTGAAATACGGCAAAAAAGTCACGCGCAAGGCAACTCCACGAAAGGCAACTGCACGAAAGGCAACTCCACCAAAAAAAATGGCGGTTCGCCCGGCGCCAGGCTCTACGACATCCCGCTCCGTAGCGCCACCATCCAGAGCAACACGCCCGACCGATAAATACTCTTCTTTAGCGCATCAAAGGGCCGTTGGCCTGGTTAAGCAGGCCGCCGATGCCTACGCCAGAGGCGACTATCGCAATGCGATTTTGCTCAGTAAAGCGGCCAGCGATGCTTATCCGACTTATGCGCGGGCGCAGACCTGGCTGGGAGCCAGTTATCACAGAATGGGCCGTCATGACGAAGCGCGTAGCGCCTACAAATGGGCTATTGCTTTAGCTCCCGGCACGGCGGATGCCGAACGTGCCGAACGTGGCTTACGCGAAATTGGTTACTAAAACAAAAGGGCTGCACCTGAATTTCAGGTGCAGCCCTTTTGTTTATAATGAAATTTTACAATCCCGGTTCTACCGCAAATCTACCTGGCGGGCGCCGAATAGGTCTTCTTGCGCATCCAATTCGGCGATGACTTCAGGTGAAACCGGCTCTTCCAAATTCAAAACCATAACGGCTTTTTCGCCGACTGCGGTGCGGCCCACTTGCATTCCCGCAATGTTCGCCCCTGCTTTGCCGATAATAGTGCCGACGCGGCCAATCATGCCGGGCTTATCGGTGTTGGGAATCACTAAAAGCGTGCCTTCGGGCCGCACATCCACGCGCAAGCCTTGAACGCGCACAATGGCCGGCTCTTTTTCGTTGAAAATCGTGCCGTCCACCTGGCGTGTGCGCTCGTAGCCATCGTCATTACGCAAAACGCGCGTTTCAATGAGATTAGCGTAATCTTCGCTGCGGTCGAGTTTGCTTTCGGTAATGGCCACACCGCGCGCATGAGCCATAGCCGGCGCGTTTACATAGCTAATCGGCTGGTCAAACGAACTTTGCAGCAAGCCTTTGAGAAATACCCGCGTTAAAACGCCGGTATCGAAGTTTGCTAATTCGCCACAGTAGCGCAATTCCACGCTTTCAATGCGGCCATCGGCGATGGCCGCTTGAATCTTGCCCATTTTTTCCATGAGCGGCAAAAACGGCGCGACGAACTGGCGGCTTTCGGGTGGCAAAGCCGGCAAGTTAACCGCGCTTTGCGGTGGATTGCCGGCGAAAACCTCGGCCATCTGGCGCGCAACATCTAAAGCCACTTCGCTTTGCGCTTCTTCCGTCGAAGCGCCTAAATGCGGCGTTAAAACTACGTTTGGCAAAGCGCGCAGCGGCAAATCTTGCGGCGGCTCTTGCTCGTAAACATCCAAACCGGCGCCGCCCAAATGGCCGCTTTGCAAGGCCTCATAAAGCGCCTTTTCATCGACAATGCCGCCACGCGAGCAGTTGATAAGAACCGCGCCCTTTTTTAAGCGTGCAATGCGCTCGGCGTTGAATAAATGCCGCGTGTCTTTGGTTAAAGGTGTATGGATGGTAATGAAGTCGGCTCGCTCGCCAATTTCATCAATGCTCAGCGCTTCAATGCCTAAATCTTTAGCGCGCTGCGTGGTGAGAAACGGGTCATAACCCAAAACATTCATGCCGAAACTTTGAGCGCGCTTGATGACTTCGACGCCGATACGCCCGACACCAATTACTCCCAAAGTTTTGCCCAACAATTGCGTGCCCATCAGCGACGAACGCTTCCACTCACCCTGCGCCATGCTCTGCGTAGCCGGAACAACTCGGCGAACTAAAGACAGCATCATGCCTAGCACCAGTTCGGCGACTGCGATGGTGTTGCCGCCCGGCGAATTAACCACAATCACGCCGCGTTCGGTTGCCGCTTCCACATCAATGTTATCTACGCCAACACCGGCACGCCCGATGATCTGCAACTTAGTAGCGGCTTCTAAAACCGGACGGGTGATTTTGGTGGCCGAACGCACCATTAATCCATCATATTCGGGCACAACGGCAACCAATTCAGCCTCTTTGAGGCCGGTTTTTACTTCAACTTCGGCAAACTCGCGCAGAATCTGCAAACCATCTTCGGCAATGGCATCGCAAACCAAAACTTTGGGCATTTTTCTCACCTGTGAATTTTTGCACAGTGTAACAAGAGCGTGCAGAGCAGAGAACGCAAAAGGACACTAAGAACTCCTGCTCTCAGTGTCCTCTTAGTTATGAGTGGCCCCAATTTGTGCCGCGTTGGTTTGGCGCGTGGCGCGTGGCGCAGTGGCGATCTGGAAACTGGATGAGATTTGGAAGAAATTTATTTGAGGCCAATACGACCAGCGGGCGCAACCCTCGCAGCGTGATTCGCTTTTCCAATGCGCGGCAAACAAAGCCTGCATCCAACGCAAAACTATAAACGCATTGAACGCGAAGCGGCTATCAAGATTTGACGGGATAAGAACTGAATTAATTCAATATCAAAGTGAAGCGACGCTGCTTCTGGCGAAAATGGCAATAATAGCTGGAAATCATTATCCGCATCAGTATTTTTTGTATGCACAATTTTACACCGAATGTCATAAATTCTATCCGCGACGTCGCCCCTCAAATCAATGTCATGAGCACTATTCAGAGGAACTTTATGAGATTTCAAGGGGTCTTTCTTGTTTGTAAAGAAACTTTTCCTCTCTTCATTTTCATCAAAAAAATCTCTTAATTCCTCTGCATTCACACAATACTGCAAAGTAGCTTTTAATTGAGTCCTTTCATCACCGAACCCACGCCCACTATTTGAAGCGACAGCGGATAGAAGTTGAGCAATATCGGTATCACTCTGAGGATTAAATGCGGGATTCTTGATTATATTTCTGACTTTCCTCTGAGCCTCAAACATAGAATATGTAGGGAAATAGAATTCAATTGTTTGGTAAAACGCGAGAAATTGAAGTAGTGGTAACCCGGTTGCGCTGCGACCATATTGATAAAGAGACATTGCCGCTTGGTCATATTCAAATTGCGGAAACTGTATATCTATCGTTTGTTTTGTTTTGCGTAAGTTGGCAACAGAGGGACGGCGACTGCGAGACAATGTAAGGGGTAGCTCTAATTTCAAATCAATCTGAAAGAGTAGGGAATTAGATAGCTTTTCAAGTATTTCTAATGTGCGGTCATGGGTTGAGATATTTAAGCCAGTTATTTTAAGCGAAATTGCAAAGCGTTTTGCGTATCTCTCCATTAGGAGACTTTCTAATTCCTTAGTTGGTGGCCCTATACTTATACTGTATTGACCGCCTTCTTCATGTATTAATAAGTGAGAAGGCTTTGTGAGTGACGTGTCTTCTATTTCCAACTTCAATTGTGACTCATCTTCTCTATAGTTTCTACGACCTGGGTCATGTATTCCTAAGCTCCTAAACATTAAAGATGGCAAAGAGATACCGGTGACACGATTGGGGCGAATAAGCGCTTCAATTGTTCCATCAGAATAAGAGCAAATAGCTTCATAGCCGCTAACGAAACGATAATTCTCAAAAGGGAAAGCGAGCAGTAACCGAGTATCTTTTAATCCCCATAAATTAACTGTTCGAGTGTTTCGTCCTTCTTGAAAATGAAGAATTAGAGCATCCCTCATATCCTCTTGTCCCACTCGCTTATCCACTTTAATGCCTGCCGCATGGCACCGCGTTTCAACTTCGTTCCATAAACTCGAAAGCTGCCTCACATCCTCAGCATCATGTGACTCGTGAATTTGAATTTCCATTTGTTAATTTCCTTTCGCTACTCCAACGGCAACGCCTATGCAATTTGTGTAAGAAGGGCAGAAATATCCCCGCGATTCCCCTTCTTTCATGCGTATGAATCCCACGCGATAAGCAGCGTCATCAAGATTTGTTTTGTTGTCTTCTCTGATGCGAATGGTTAACGTTGTCATCTTCGGCTTGTCCTTTTTTGCGCTCACAATGCACTGACCTCCTTAGTGCATTGTAATAAAAATTCCTGAAATTTTCTTTTGAAGTCAGTTTGGAACCGGAAAGACGATGTTCGGGTGGAATATGCAGCGATGGGCCTTGATGAATTGGAAGCCCTTGTTAATTTCCTCCATCCAAAAGCCAAAATGGATGGCATATGCCGCAGCGTGCGTAAGGCTCCAAACGGTGGCGATGACCATTACTTTTACCAAAGCGATGTAAGCGGCGGCTCAAACTGCACATCCCTTTCTCCATCCTATGGCTATAGTAGCAAGATGTGGCATGGCCACAGTCGCGCTTATGACTTTGCGCTTCTCTGCCACATAGCGGCAAAAAAGAAGGCGCAGAGAAATTTTCTCTGCGCCTTCTTGCACTGCAAAAACAACTTTACTGCGCGGTTATGGTGAGTGTGACCGGATCGCTGCGACGGTTGAGACTGTCCGTCTGCGTGACCGTGATAACGAACTTCAAATCTTCCACGTCTTTGGGAATCGGCAGTTCAATCGGCCTCGTGGCCCAGGTGCCATTAGCGGCGGCTTGAATTTGCTGCGTGCCCAGTTCCTGCGTGTAAGGACGGCGGCTTTCAAAGAGCAAAACGCGTGTTACTTTGGTGCCTTCGGCGCGAATGGCTACGTCCACGATGGCACCGCCTAAAGCGCGACCGCGCACTGTAAGAGGCGATCTCACCTGTGAATTATCCGTAGGCGCGGTGATGGTTAAAACGCCGGTTTGCGCGGCGGCAGCGGCGGCCAAGCTTACCATCGTTGTCGCTTCATTGGTTACCACGCGATTATCAGCCCCGGTAACACGTCCCACGACGCGCACCCGGTTTGTGCCTTCGTTGCCTTGAATGGTGTAAGTGCCCTGATAGCGGCCCGCTTCGATTTCGCGCATCGGCAGGTTGACGGCAATTAAACGGTTATTGTCGCCCACCAAATCGAAAGTGGCCTGGCCGTTGGGCGCAGCCCGCAGTTCCGTTACCAAAACTTCTCCAGCGCGCAAGGCAGCCCTGGCGTTATGTGTAACGGCGTTGACGGCGCCCTGAACATTACCAGCGACTGTAAAGACGGAAATCGCCTGGGCTTGATTGCCGGCGGCATCGGAAACCGTAGCGCGCAAGCTGATTTGCCCGGCGGGCAGGGCGCGCGGTGTTTCTCCACTTAAACCGCCTAAGACAACCACAGCCGGGACATCAATTGGTTGGCCGGTGGCCGGTGACAAGCGAATCGTGCCACGTGCCAGGCCACTACCGCCAATATCGTCACCATAAACGGCGATGTTGGGCATGGCATTGTTGGTTTGGCTGCCGTTGGATGGGAAAACGCCGGTAATGCGTGGCGCAACAGTGTCAATTGTGATGGGTTGCTGTGATTGCTGCGTGTCCACTACGTTATTGGCACCCGTCATCGTAACTGTCACGCGACCATTCAGCACGTCATCACCGGGCTTCACGGTATAAACAGCAGTATAGAGTCCGGCGCGGTCAGCGCGTTCAAGGAGAGGCATGGCAGGCATACGCGGAGAAATCGTAAACGAACCACGCATTCCGGTCATCGCGCCACGCACAGTAACGGCAACGGTAGCGCCAGCCTTCAGCGGCTGCGTGGCATTGTGCGTAACAGCCTGAATCAGCGCTGTGTTAGCCGGCGGTGTTGTGCCTGGAATAGTTCCTGGCGTTGTCCCAGGGATAACCGGCGTTGTGCCGGGAATTGTGGTGCCCGGTATTATAGGCGTTGTGCCTGGTATCGTTCCTTGATTCGGGGTGCCTCCAGCCTGACGAATTTCTTCATCACGCGCATAGACTGCAAAGATCGTATAAGTCGAGGGCGCTACATAAAGGGCAACGGTGTCGCCGGGGCGCACATCTACGGCGCTGTTAGGACGGCCCGCTTTGTTGATGTAGCGCACCTGTTCGCCAATGTTCAGCGTAGTATCGCGTCCGTCGTTCAAAACGATTTGGTTATTGGTTGCGCTTTTAACCTGGGCTGGAGCTAATACAACCTGTGTGGTCAGGCTGGTCACCTGACGATTGGCGTTCAAGGTCAAACGCACTTCTTCACCCGCTAAAAGCGCGGGCAGGGCGACAGCAAAAGGCTGCTGCCAATCGGGTTGCGCGCCGGCCTGTTGCGGAAAGCGAGCAATGCTGCGTTGAGCGCGTGTGCCCGGTGCCAAGGTATAAGTTTCAACCGTGGCTGCGCCGGAAGCATCCTTGCTGCGAACCGTAATAGTCGCAGGTGGTGCTGCATCTGCTTTTACGACGGTGCCGATAATCTGGTTGCTTTGCGGTGGTGCGTAGCCGGGAGGTGTGCCGGGCGTAACAGGGGCAGTTCCTGGAGTCGTTCCGGGAATGGTTCCTGGCGTTGTTCCAGGGATAACCGGCGTTGTGCCGGGAATTGTGGTGCCCGGTGTTACAGGCGTAGTGCCTGGTGTAGTTCCTGGGGTTGTGCCGGGTAGGGGATTACTTGTTCCCGTATTACTGGTAATGAAAACGGCCTGTTGGGTTTCGCTCCAACGCACCTCGGCCCCTAAGGCTTCACCGACAAAACGCAAAGGCACCATTGTCGCGCCGCCGTAAAGCAGAGGCGGCTGGTCAAGCGTGACGCCATTGCCATTGATGTTGGCGTTGCGATTACCAATCTGCATTTGCACAACTGTGGCACCGCGATTGGCATTGATGGTTTGCGTGGCATTTTCCCACTGCACCTGAGCGCCTAAGCCTTCAAAAATGGCGCGCATCGGCACGAAAACCCGGCCTCCAATACGCGCCGGGCGGGCGCTACCAAAGTTTAGAGGTTGGTCGTTGATGTAAACGCTGATAGCGCGTTGCGCCTGCACCTGCGAGGCACTTTGTGGTGCCACAATTGGAGTTATACAACCCCATACTGCTGTGCCGCCCAGAATTAAGGCCGGCGTTATGCGACGTTTCGATCTACTGTTGAGGATCATAAGAATCGCTTCCTTTCGTCATTCGATCTTGAAATGAATGAGATAACGGCCCGTTGAGAACTGCAAAGGCAGGGCCGCAACGGACTGGGAGAGACGGCATAGCAGCGCAAAGAGTTTACAAAAGCGTGATTCATTAGATTATTGCCTGGTAGATACTGCGATTTTAATCAGCGGATGGCTGTTAAACTGCCAGCCCATGCGTCGCGTGCGAATTGGGATTATCGGAGCGGGAGCCGCCACAGAATGGGCGCTTTTGCCGGCTTTATCAGGGCCGGATGCCTTAACACCTCCTGATTCCGGTGCCTGGTGGGGCCGTCGGCCCAGTGCGCACGCGGAAATCCACTATCAACCGCCAGTTCAGCCGGAAGTCGTGGCCTTGTGCGATGGAGAAATGCAGCGGGCGCGTCGGGTTGGTGAAGCAGCGCGCGTGCGAGCCATTTACAGCGATTGGCGCCAGATGCTGCGCGAAGTGCCGCTTGATGCCATATTCTGCGCGGCAGGGCCGGATGTGGCCGCTGAAGTGGTTTTAGCCATGCGTGGCGCCTTAGGGCCGCGTCATCTGTGGGTAGATGGCCCGCCGGCTCCCACTGCGCAAGCGGCAGGTGATCTTGAAAAGTTGTTGGCGCCCGCGTCGGGACACGGCTTACAGTTATGGTGCGCGCGCCCTTTGCGCCAGGCCGCCGCCCATCGCGCAGCATGGAGACTATTGCAACGCGAAACTCTTGGCCCGGTTGCGGGTTTGTCATTGCGTTGGGGCGCCGGCTTATTTCGCCCCCGCGAAGTGAAAAGTGGCCTCAAAGAAAGTTCGATAGCCAACGGCCACAACGCGCGTCTGCTATCGCGCGATGATGTCTTGGCTTTGTCTTCCAGCTATGCTGCTATTGATGTGCTGCTTGGCTTTGCCGCTCCAGCGAAACCGGGCCGGGAAGAGATTAATCATCAGCCCCTGGCCGCGCCGGTTGCGCTTTTAGCTTCGGAGCGGGCGGGCGTAGCGACATTGTGGTTGCATTTCGCGGATGGCGCCAGCGCGTTAGCCTTATTTGCTCCGGCGGAAAACTGGAATTCTCCTCTGCCACGCTTAGAAATTTGTGGGACGGAAGGGCGTTCGATTGTTTGTGAAGGTGGACGCCGTTTGTGGCTGCACGAGCCGCGCGAAGCCGCGCGCTTCTGGGAGCCGCCGGGGTTAGCGGTGCAGATTTCCGCAGCCAATCTGGTTGGTATTGTCGAGGATGTAAAAGCCTTTTTAGCCAACTGTGTGGCCGAAACCCATAAAGCAGAACCAGCATCTGGCCCCTCGCCTTTGGAAAGTGCCATTCGCACCTTGCGTGTCATGGAGGCCGCCGCGCAATCTCTGAACTCCGGGCGAGTTGTGGAAATCGAACCTTCCGGGCCGCATCCAAGCAGTCGGCGAGAAGATACAGAAGAAGTGTTGGCCGAAACGCCGGTTACAATGGGGCAGGGCGCGCAAGAAGCGCCGGAAACCGGCACCTTGCCACTGTTTTTTGAATGAAAAATGATTTTCCGAATCTAATTATCAAGTTTTAATTCTTTTCATGTCCGTCCTAACGCCTCAATCGCCACACCAACCGGAAAAACCAGGCTCATCGCGCAAGTCGCGCCGTTCCAAGGAGGCTGAAGGCCTGATACGCCCAACCGAAGGGCAAGGCCCGGCCTATGACCCCTTCGGCATTTACGGCACACGCAGCGCGCAACGCGTGGTTGCGGCGCGGCGACGCCGTTGGGTGCAACAGTTAGCTGTAACCTTGGGCGTGTTAGCTTTGGTAGCCGCGATTATCAGTTTGATTTGGGTGCCGCGTGTGAGGACTATTAACGGCACGCGCCTGGGTTTGGTTTTAGCCCCGGCAGCAGCACCGGTTGCGGCTCAGGATAGCGGGGGCGCCGTTTTACTGGTGCCGGGAGATGATGGCGCCCTGCTGCGCTTTGATCCCCAAAAAAGTAGCGCGGTATCCTGTCTCGATACCGCTTTTCCGCTGCGCGCTTCACCACTCGTGCGCGGCGCTGTAGCATTTGTGCCCAGCGAAAATGGTGTGCTGACCGCGCTCGATTGGCGACAGGGCAAAATTCTCTGGCAACGTGCCACCGGCGCTGCGCTTACCACTCGACCCGCTTTTGTTGAATGGAAAACGGTAACGAAACAGGTTGTAACACCTGAAACGACACCTGCAACAGTTTCTTCAGCAGAAAACGCTGATAACGAAAAGACCACTCCTGACGCCTCATCTTCACCGCGCACGGTTGTCGTTACAAAAACGCAAAAGTTAGTCATTATAGGCAACGATGGCGGCCTGGTTGCCGGTTTGGACGCGGGAACAGGAAAAATTATCTGGTTGCGACGCGTGTCGGCGCCTGTTGGTAATGGCATTGTTGCGGCGCCAGGTGGGCCACACTTTAACGCGCCTCGTGTGTGTGTGCCTCTTTTGCAGAGTGCGGGTTCGCCCGGCGGTTTATGGTGTCTGGATGCGCGCAACGGCGCGATTATATGGAGGTATCCGAGCGATAATCGCACCCCATCGGCGCAAGTGGCACCCCCTGCCCTTGATATCGAAGGGGGCCGCGTTTTTTGCGGAGATGATAGCGGAGCGCTGGCCTGCTTAGATTTGAAAAGCGGGCGTAAAATCTGGAAAAAGTTTGCCCTGCCTCACAATCCGCAAGACAATGAACTCGCGCTTTTGCGTGGCGAACCGCTGTTTCGGCGTTATGCTTTCGGCGCTTTGGTCGTTGTTGGTAGCAACGACGGCCTGGTGCGCGCCTTTGATGCCGATAACGGCGCCTTGCTCTGGGAATTCAATGCTGGTGCGCCGGTGCGAGCGCGGCCTTTGCCTTTGACTCAAGAGCAGACGGATTCGCCCGCCCGTGAATTGTTGCTTATTGGTTGTGATGCTTCGTTCTTGCCGGTTCTCGATCCGCAAAACGGGCGTCCCATTTGCAAATTGCGCGCAAGCCAGGCCGCGCCTTTTGGCGTTGTGTCCGTCGGCGAACAGCTATGCACCGTTACCTCTGCCGGAGTGGTCGAACAGTTTGAGTTTTAGTCAGTTGTCCTTTGTCATTCGTGTTCAAAACCGATGACAAAGGACAACTGACCGATGACTATTCCAACTATTCCCAAAGGATTCTCATGCCGTTCTTTCGCTTCATCCTCTTTTTGTTTTTACTGATTGTTACTTGTCCATCTCTTCGTGCGCAGAATGAAAGCAATGGGAACAACCGTAATTCCACGTTGCGCACCAACACTTTGCCGGACACGCGCGTGATGACGATTGAGGCCGCTACGGTTGGTGGCCTGACTGACCTGGCGGCGCGTAACGACATTGATGCCGTGTCGCTGGGCGTATCACGAGCGCAACTGGACAGGCAAGCCGGAGCGCGTCAGGCATTATTGCAATGGGTCGCCAGTGGTGGAACCGTTTTTTTGCATACCGATGCCGCGCAACACTTCGGCTATCGCACATCACCGGCGCGCCTGCCCTCAGCTCGTCAGGCCGGACAGTTATTTGGGCGCGCTCGTGCAGCTTTGCCTTTTGGCGGACATCGCTTGTTGTGGGGTAATGCCTCGCGCCCCGTTCCTGCGCCGCGTTCGCTTAGCGTGCGCACCATTTATTATCAAATGGAGCCGGGCGATCATCTGGTTGTAGAGCATCCGGCGGGCGTTGGCCTTTTAGCCGTTACGGATTTAGCTGCACCTGCTCCTACCCAACCTCTCTACGCGGCTGCGATTGCGCCGTTTGGGCGCGGTTGGGCCGTTTTTACGCCGCGCTTTGTGGAATCGCATCGCGCCGATGGCAATGCTTTTTTAGGTAACCTGTCGCGCTTTGCCGTTGAGACGGCTCTGGCAACACGGCATCGAACGGCGAATCGCTTTGCCGATGACGATGTGTTAGCGGTGCCGGCGCGACTGCTCGATAATTACGGCCAACAAGTTGCCGGTGGCGGCCAGGCCGAAGCCGGCCCCAACGCTTGGAGCCTCCTGCTTTTCCCGGCTGCGGATGGCGCCCAACAGGGCGACACCCTTGTGCGCGATGTTACCCCAGCCGTGGCAGGTGCAATGCCCGTCGCCGAAGCGCAATTGTTAGTGACGCGCCGCGAGATTCGCGCCCTGTCAGTCGGCTTAAGTCCTGATGCGAATGCGACAGCCCAGGATGCCGCGCGCGCTTTACTGGCAATCTTGCGGGCGAGGTTAGCTTTGCAGCGCAACAGCGCAGAAAAAGCGGTGCCCTGGCTAAATCAGGCATTGCAATTAGCGCCCGCCGCCGCGGAAACCTTGTGGCTGCAAGCCTCGTTAGCCGCCACGCAGGGCGAAGACATTTATCAACCCTCGCAAGTGCGCGCAGGGGCTTATTTTCGCGCCGCGCAGGGCTGGAATGAGGCTTTAACAGCTAACTCTCTCTCCGAATGGCTGATTAACCAGGATCGCGCCGCTAACCCCAGTGGAGCGGCTATTAATAATCGCGCGCCGGATTTGGCGGGCGTGCCGCGCACTCTGATTAATTTGTGGCGTGATGCGGCTAACTTTATGGGCAATCAATCGCGGACGGAGCCACCACTGGTGCAGCTTTATGGCGCGCCGGGCAATGCGGTTTTGGTGCGCTTTTTTCCTGAAGACCCACAATTGCCGCTTCTGGCGCCGGCTACTCAACTATTGGCGCGCGCTTCGACCCAGATTGGCTGGCGCGCTGAAGAGGAAGAAGCGATTTTGTTTCCTTCAATCAACTATTTTGGCGCTTATCGCACGGCTTCCGGTTGGCTGCGTCAGGGAACGCCACTGCCGATTCTCAGCGGCGATGTGAACGGCAGCCGCATGTTTTTGGTAACCGATAGCGCGCCCATTGGTTTGGGCACGAATGGCGGCATTTTGCCGCAAGCCGACCCTTTGAATACAGGATTAACCCCTAATCTCTTGCCCGCCGCGCGTTTGGCTCGCTTGCATACTTATGTCTTGCTCAACGCGTTAGCCGGAGGTGGCACGCCTGTTCCGCCGTGGATGCATTATGGGCTGTCAGGTTTGGTCAACGATGGCGTTTCCGCCGATTTGAATGCGGCTTCGCGTCTGGGACAGGCTTATACAAATTCA
>DASWNL010000061.1:0-14304 GCA_036399215.1 Abditibacteriaceae bacterium | reverse complement strand
AAACCTTAATCACTGAATGCGCGCTTTAATAGGACGTTTCGCAGCGCCGTTTTTTTCTTCGTATGGAATGCTCGGCGTGCTGCTTCTGTTGTGCGCTTATTTCACCTTCGCCACCTATCGTGACGAACCGGCGATGGGGCGTCCCGGCGCTATCGCTTTAGCCGAATCTTTAGCCGCTTCGCCGGGCAAAAACGCACGCGTTGTCATCGTCGCGCAAAGCGGTGAGGATGAATTCGTTAACGCTTTGCGTGACGAACTTCAAACGCAAGGCTTTGACAACATTGAAATTGCTCAAGGTGAGCCGCCCGATGTGCGCACCCGATTGGAAACATTAGCCCGCAGTCAGCCGCCTGATGTGGCCGCCGTTTCGCCTTCTTGCCGCGATTGGCCGCTTTTTGAATCTGTAAAAAAAGCGGTTCCCGCCTTGTCCAATTTAGAAGTGCGTGCCCCGGAAGGCGGGCGCCGTTCGGCGTTTCTTTCACCGAGTAATTTAAGCAATATCGCCGACCAGACAGCAGTCATCGCCATCATGTCTATCGGCATGACGCTGGTAATTATCACAGGCGGCATTGACCTTTCCGTTGGTAGCTTGCTGGCGCTTTCAGCCGTCACAGCAGCCTATCTTATCGGCATATGGGGTGGCGCCGATGCTTCATCCAGTTCGTTAATCGCCGCTTCATCAGGCGCCATTCTGTTATGCACTGGTGTCGGCGCCTTTTCAGCGTTGATGATTACGCTGTTTCGCATCCCACCTTTCATTGCCACCTTAGCCATGATGCAGGTAGCCAGTGGTTTGGCTTTCATCGTGACCAAAGGACAATCGCTTTATGATATTCCGGCTTCGTTTACGTGGATAGGGCGCGAAACCGGCCTCTTTTCCTTACCTAACTCAGTTTGGTTGATGATTGTGCTTTACGTTTTCGCGCACGTTTTGATGACGCGCACTGTTATTGGGCGGCACATTTACGCGGTTGGAGGCAACGCGCAGGCCGCGCGTTATGGCGGCATCAATGTTAATCGCAATCTCGCTTTTGTTTACATCGTTTCCGGCTTTATGGCCGGATTGGGCGGTGTGATTACCGCCTCGCAACTCAAAGCGGGCGCGCCGACTTACGGGCAGGGCTATGAACTGTATGTCATCGCCGCAGCGGTAGTGGGCGGCACCAGTTTGTCGGGTGGAGAAGGCCGCATTTTCGGCACGCTGATTGGCGCGTTTATTATCGCCGTAATTCGCAACGGCATGAATCTGATGAACGTGGAATCTTACACGCAAAAAGTCGTGCTGGGTCTGGTGATTTTAGGCGCGGTTCTCCTGGATATGCTGCGGCGCCGGAAACGGGTTTGAGAATGAACATAAATTATCGAAAACAGTGGGCCACAATTTTGATGCTGCTGTTTTTAGCTTGTCCGCTTTGGGCTGCCGAAGATATTGTGTTCGCTGATTTTGAAGGTGAGACTTTCGGTGGATGGAAAGCTAAAGGTAATGCTTTTGGTGTTGGCCCGGTTCATAACACGACAATCGTTCAACTGGAGATTCAACAACAGCGCGGCCAAGGTTTGGCAAGCAGCGAACGGGAAGGCGACAGGCCGACAGGAACACTGATGTCACCCGAATTTCCTATCACGCGCCGCGCCATTTCGTTTCTCATCGGTGGAGGTGCTCATGAACACTATACAGCTTTGAATTTAATCGTTGGCAGCAGAATCGTTCGCAGCGCCGCCGGTTGGAATAGCGACCGTATGATACCCCTTACATGGGATGTGAGCCAATGGAAGAATCAAACAGCACAGTTGCAAATCGTGGACAATGCCAGAGGCGATTGGGGGCATATCAACGTGGATCACATCGTTTTTACCGATAACCCGCAAACGGCACCACTTCCGGCTCAGCCGCTTTACCAGGAAACACATCGCCCGCAGTTTCACTTTACGGCACGGCAATGGACAATTAATCGCCTCAATCCGGCGCGGCGCCAGGAAGGTTGGATCAACGATCTTAATGGCCTCATTTACTACGAAGGCGAATACCATCTCTTCGCGCAGCGGTGGGCTAAGTGCTGGCTTCATGCAGTAAGCCGCGACCTTATTCACTGGACAGAGTTGGAGCCGGCGTTTTGGGAAGAAGAGGAAGGCAGCGGCGTGCAATCGGGCACCTGCGTGATAGATTACGCCAACACATCCGGCCTTTCACCCGACCCAAAGAATCCGCCGATGATCACCTTTTGGTCGCGTTTCGATAACCGCAGCCAATGCCTGTCTTATAGCCTCGATAAAGGCCGCACCTGGAAGCATTACGAGAAAAACCCTCTTTTCATCTTTCCCGAACGCGACCCCAAAGTCTTCTGGCACGAGCCGACTAAAAAGTGGGTGATGATGCTTTACGGCAACGACAAGTATCACATTCTCACTTCGCCAAATCTGCTCGATTGGAAAGATGAAAACAACCAATCAGCAACAGTTTTGAATGTCCCGACCTGTTTGAATTACCGTTGGATGGCGATATTAAACAGAAAAAATGGATTCTGATTCGTGGCGATGGCAAGTATTCTCTTGGCAGCTTTGACGGCACAAAATTTCAGGAAGAAAGTGCGCTGTTCGATTCCGATGGCGGCCCGAATTTCTATGCCACACAAACCTGGGAAAATATGCAAACCGGCGATGGCCGGCGCATTCAAGTCGCCTGGATGCGCGAAGGCCATTATCCCGATATGCCGTTTAATCAGCAAATCAGTTTTCCCCGCGAACTGACGTTGCGCAGCACGCGTAATGGCCCTCGCTTATTCCGCGAGCCTATCCGAGAAATCACTAAGCTGCACAAGAATGAAGATTCGTGGACGAATGTTTCTTTGCGTGCCGGCCAGCCATTGCCCCTTAAACCATCCGGCGATTTGTTTCATGTCAAAGCCACGCTGAGCATTCCGCAAGGTGCCTCGCTGACCTTTCATATTCGCGGCGTGCCATTAGTGATAAACCATCAAACTATCACCTGCGGCACCAAACCTTTAGAGGTTTCCGGCGAGATTAAAAACGTGGAGATTTTGATAGACCGCACTTCGATTGAGGCCTTTGCCAATAACGGCGAAGTGTCGCTATCACGTTGTTATCTTCCAACCGAAAGCGGCGTATCGCTGCGCGCTAATAATGGGCCGGTAACAATTCAATCGCTTCAAGTTTTCGAGTTGAACTCCATCTGGCAATAATAACTAACGTGCTTGAATCAACCTCCATTAAATAGTTTGGCAAGTCCAAAATTGGAAATCAAAAGGTGTTGTCATTCCGAGCGAAATGAGTGAGCCGGGCGCCCTCTGGGCAGGACGAACGCATGAAGTCGAGGAATCTTACTCTTCAATTCAGATTTCCACGACAAGATTCCTCGACCTGCCCAGAGGGCGCCCGCTCGGAATGACAACACTTCCACTCGCATAAACTTTTTAAGGTTCTTATGAAATTCATTGCTTCGCTGATTGTCACATCTACCCTGCTCGCCTGCGTGCCGCTCCGGGCCGCTGATGATATTCTGATCGCCGATTTTGAAGGCGAGAATTATGGTGCGTGGAAAGCCGAGGGCACAGCTTTTGGCCCTGGCCCAGCGCGCGGCACTCTGCCCGGTCAGATGCAAGTCGGAGGATTTGAGGGCAAAGGTTTGGTCAACTCCTTCTTCAATGGCGACGGCACAACCGGCAAGCTCACCTCGCCGCCCTTTGTCATTCAGCGCAAGTTCATCAACTTTCTTATCGGTGGCGGTATGCATCCTACGCAGACTTTTATGCAATTGTTAGTAGATGGTAAAGCGGTTCGCACAGCTACCGGCCCCAATGACAGACCGGGCGGGACGGAGAATTTAAGCTGGGCTTCATGGAATGTAAGCGACTTAATCGGCAAGACGGCAACTCTTGAAATTGTAGATCAGGCAACCGGCGGCTGGGGGCATATCAACGTGGATCAGATAACACAAAGCGACGTTTCCAGAGAAGAGAAACCAAAAGAACGCATCATAAGAGCAAGCGAGCGCTGGCTGCACTTGCCTGTTAAAACCGGCTCAACTATGCGAAGCGTTTCGATTAGCGTAGACGGTAAAACTGAACGGCGCTTCGACATTGAATTAGCCGATGGCGAACCTGATTTCTGGGTGCCCTTAGATATAAAGCCCTGGTGGGGCAAAAAATTAACGATTAGCGCCAATAAGTTGCCCGTGACTTCACGCGGCTTAGAGCAAATCAAGCAACATCATCAAAAGATACTTTCGCCCGCAATTTATCAAGAAACCTTGCGCCCACAGTTTCACTTTTCAGCGCAGCGCGGCTGGCTCAATGACCCGAATGGGCTTGTGTTTTACAACGGCGAATATCATCTGTTTTTCCAACACAATCCTTATGGATGGGCCTGGGGAAATATGCATTGGGGTCACGCTACCAGCCGTGACTTAGTTCACTGGCAGGAGCATGGCGAAGCCTTGTATCCCGACGACATGGGGCCAATGTTTAGCGGTAGCGCCGTTGTGGATTGGAAAAACACCAGTGGCTTTGGCAAAAACGGCAAGCCGCCTTTAGTTCTCATTTATACAGCGGCGGGCAATCCGGTCACGCAGTGCATCGCCTATAGCACCGATGGCCGCACTTTCACAAAATACGCCGGTAACCCCGTTGTCAAACAGATCACCGGCGGCAATCGTGACCCCAAAGTTTTCTGGCATGAGCCTACTCAAAAATGGATTATGGTGCTTTATGTCGAACTGGATAAAAAGCACACCGTTCACTTTTTAACTTCGCCCAATTTGCGCGAATGGACACCCGCCAGCATTACCGAAGGCCAGGCGGGCACTAATTATCTTTTCGAGTGCCCCGACCTCTTTGAATTGCCGGTTGATGACAACCCCAACAATAAAAAATGGGTTCTGACGGCGGCTAACAGCGAATACGCCATCGGCACATTTGACGGCATCAAATTCACGCCCGAAGCCAGCAAACTGCCCGGACAGCATGGGCGCGGCTATTATGCGCCGCAAACTTTCAGCGATGAGCCGACTGGAAGGCGTATTCAAATCGGCTGGTTTCAAACCGCTACACCCGGAATGCCTTTTAACCAATCTATGAGCATTCCCTTACAATTGAAACTTCGCACCACTCCCGATGGCATTCGCTTATCCTCAATACCGATTAAAGAACTGGAAACTTTGCGAATTGATCACAGCAATACAGCGGGAGAAATTTGGAGAGGCAAGACTCTGAAAGGGCTTCCCGAAGGTGCAGAAGTGGGTATAGGTGGAGGCACAGTGAGAAAAGCCAACCGACTATTGGAACTACGCGCCGAATTTGAGTCGGGGCAGGCCAAAGAACTCACTTTTAAGGTGCGTGGCGTAGACATTGTTTTCGATTTCCCGCGCCAGGACATTATTATCAACGGCCACCGCACTTTCGCGCCGCTTATCAATGGCAAGCAGAACTTGGTTGTTTACGCTGACCGCACCGGATTGGAAGTTTTCGCGCGCAATGGCATTACTTTCGTGCCAATGCCGATTAATCTCCATTCCGAAGAAAATGGTTGGGCCGTTTGGGCCGAAGGCGGCGATGTCAAATTCAATTATCTCGATGTTTACGACTTAAAAAGCATCTGGAGAAATGCCTTTGTCGGCACAGTTTTAAAGTAACTGCGGTTCAGACCAGACTTTATCTACATTGCTGAGAATTTCGCGTTGGTGCCGCGTAACTGCGGCTAACGTTTTTGGTTTAGGGGCATAGCCTTCCCAAACACCGGCATCGCTGCGCCCAAAGTTCATGATGATGGTTTTGCGCGTTTTCTGCGAACAATTGGGGCGCCCGTTATGAATCAGCGCTTCATTGAATAGAATCACATCACCCGCTTTGACATCATCGAAGATGTGTTGCGCGGGTAAATCAATACGCCCGCGCCAATCAATGTCAAAGTGCGCGCGATGCGAACCGGGCACAACCGTAAATTCGCCTTCACCTTTTCCTACATCGGTCATGCAATAAAACACTTTTACCATCGGGCAAATCCATTGATTTCCAACGATGTGCCCTGTGGGATGCGCCCGCACGCCGCGATGCCACTGCCCACCGGCAAAGCCGGGATAAGTGAAATATAAATCGTTATCTATGTGGCGGTAATCCAGCCCCAGAAACTCAATGAGTAACGGCTCGACAACCGGATGATTGAGAAAACGGGCGAAGCGCGGGTCGGCGTCTATAACACGTGAAACCGGGCGATTAATATGATGTTGCAGAGCATCGGGCGAATCCGCATTTAACGATTTCACATCGGTGTCTTGCATTTCATCCATCCAACGTGTGTATTCAGCAATTTCATCCGCAGTTAAAACACCACGTAAATGCAAAAAGCCCTGCACGTCGAAAGCAAAATTCAAATCGTTATTCTGGCTGTTCATAACGCAAAGTTTAGAAGCCATTTCAGAAATGTGTCATTCCGACCGAAGCGAGGCACGAGCGCAGCGGAGGAATGACAAGGCTATCATACATAACACTTTCAAGAATTCTTACTGATGAAAATTTACCTGTTTCCTTTTTTGATTGACTTAGTAATGTTTTTAGTCATGCTGCGCTTAGCGGATGCTGCCGGACGTGAGATGAAGTTAAGTAATCTGCAAATATCCTGGCTCATGGTGAGCTTTAGCGCGGTCTATCTTGTTACATGTCTATTTGTTGGCAGGTTGTTGCATCGCGGTAACGCGCGGCGTATTTTCGTGGCTTCCATCTGCTTGCTGATGGGTTTAGCGATACCGCTCTTTTTCGCCAATACATTTTGGATGGCGTGGGCACTTTTCTCCCTTCTCGGCATAGCTCTTGCCTTGGCCTTTAACAGCCTGCAAACCTTTATTCGCGGTGAAGCGCCGGTAGGGTCGCTTGGCCTGGTTATCTCGCGTTATACGGTTTCGTGGAGCCTCGGCGTTTCATGCGGCTTTCTCTTCGGCGGCGTTTTAAAAGACTTTGGCGGCCCCTTGGCATTAGCAGGTTTCACAGTGGGGGCGGGTTTGACGATTCTGCTCTTAGTCTTCACGCATAAGCCGACGGAACATGAATCATCCGATGCGGTTGTCGAAGAAGCCGATGCTTCCAATCCGCGCGTGTCGCCTGTTGATGCACGCTATGTCGTAATTGGCTGGCTGCTTTGTCTGGTGGCGAATTTTAGCCAGAGGCCACTCACCACTTTCATTCCAAAGTTTCACGCCGAAAACAACAGCCCGGCCTGGTTAGCCGGATGTCTGCTTTTCACGCTTTATTTTGCACAGGCGATAAGTGGTTACGCTTGCCCTCGATTGCGTCCGTGGCTTTATCGGCGCGGGCCGTTGCTAATGGTGCAACTGCTGATTGTTGTAGCCTTGGCTTGCTTATGGAAAGCGCCAAACGTGTTGGTTTCTTTTGGTGTTTTGCTTTTGTTGGGCCTGCTTTTCGGCTTCGTTTACTTTTGCTGCGTGTATTATGTCAGCAACGATGCACGCAGTTCTCGCAACGTAGGCATTAATGAAGCAATGGTTGGGGCCGGCAATATTCTCGGAATGCTGATTAGCGAATGGAGCATGAGGATTTGGAATTATCCCTTAGCGTATTTTCCGGTCTGCATGGGCCTGACGCTATTACTGATTGGTGTGCAATGGGCTTGGTTGAATCGGCAGCCCACCCGTAAATCACTACAAGAACCGGAATCCGTTGCCAGTGTCTAACGGTTCACTTCGTCGTTTCACTTTGTCGACCTATCGGTAAAAAGGATTGCCATGCGTTCTTCTCATCTTGTTGTTGGAACTTCGGGATTGTTAGCCCTGCTTTCTTTGCAAGCCCTGGCGCAAAATACAACGCCGCTTGCGGGCACTTTATCGAAACTGCCCGTCCGCGAAGTGACGATTTTTAAAGACGGCCATGCTTTTGTCTTGCACGAGGGTTCTTTGCCGGTTGATGCCAAAGGAGAACTGGTGCTGGATAACCTGCCAACGCCGGTTGTCGGCACCTTTTGGCCTTATCAGGTAGGCGGCAAACTGCGCGGTGTGGTTGCCAGCCGCGAGCCTGTAACAACGCAGCGTCCGGCGCTTTCGGTTCATGAGCTTTTGAAGGCCAATGTTGGGGCTGATGTAACCATTATCGAAGGCGGCACACCGGAAAAGCGCTTCGATGCCAGAATCCTCGCCGTGCCACAACTGCCACCCATTGAAGCGCCCCCGAACGAAGCGCAGCCGGAATATCGTTCGTCGTTTATTCCTCAACCTGCGCAGGCTGAAGTTATCTTATTGCAAACAGCCGAAGGCGTCTTAGCGCGTTCGCTTTCTTCAATTAACCAGGTCATTTTTAAAAACCCGCCGCGCCAGACGACAACAACACCGGAATTTCGCAACCTGATGCGCCTGCAACTGGATGGGGCGCAGCGAGCAGCAGGTCAACCCGTTAATGTCGGCATGGTTTACCTGCAAAAAGGCTTGCGCTGGATTCCCAGCTATCGTTTATCCCTTGATGGCAAAGGCAGCGCCGGCGTAAAAATGCAGGCTACCTTAGTCAATGAACTGGTGGATTTGCAGGATGCAACCGCGAACTTTGTAATTGGTGTGCCAAGCTTTGCCCTCAAGAATACTGTTGACCCACTATCGCTGCAAAACACCTTTGCGCGCCTTTCGCCGCTTTTCGAGCCAACTTCACGCAGCGCCGGAGCTTTTGACAATGCCATTCAGGCGCAGATGGCCTCTAACTCTTACCGGCGCATCAATGATGATGCCGATGAGCAGCCCGGTAATGCGGCGGGTATTGAAGACGCGGGTAAGAACGAAGACTTTTTTGTGTTTACAGCGAAAAACATAGTGCTTAAAAAAGGCGAGCGCATGTCGTTTCCCCTTGCGCAATACGAGTTGCAATACAAAGATGTTTACACCCTGCAAACACCTGCCCAGCCGCCGATTGAGGTCTATCGCAACTTCAATTACGAACAGCAAAACCAGGTGAATCAATCGCTGGCCGCGCCTAAAGTGATGCACCAAATTCGTTTAAGCAATACCGGCACGCAGCCACTGACAACCGCCCCGGCTTTGATAGAAAGCAACGGGCGCCTTTTAGCTCAAACCTTGATGACTTATACGGCCAGCGGCGGACGCAGCGACTTAGATTTAGCACCGGCAGTGGATGTCACGGTCAAGCGCCTGGAAAACGAAACCAAACGCACACCGAACGCGCTTAAGTGGCAAGACGACAACTTCACCCGTGTTGATATTGGAGGGCGCCTTGTTATTACCTCTTATCGTAATGAGCCGATAACCTTAGAAGTCACTCAACAGTTCATCGGCACTGTTGAAAAAGCCCAAAGCGGTGTAATTCGTAAGTTAGGTTTGGGCGACGATGATGGAGGAATGGCATCTACCAACCTGCCCGCATGGTGGAACTACCATAACGGCGATTGGCGCGCGGTTAATGGCCTCAGTTCAGTCAAATGGACACTTATTGTTCCCGCGAAAAAGAGTCTCGAACTTCCCTACACTTACCACTATTTCTGGAGCTAATCGAACAACAGATTTTCAATGAAAGTTCAAGAGTATCTTGGAAGTAAGGGAGTTTTCATTCCGAGCGCAGTCGAGGAATCTTGCTGTTAATTCCAACTTTACGACAAGATTCCTCGACTTCACCACTCGCTTAGACTCGCTGTTTCGCTCGGAATGAAAACTCTCTTGCTTTCTTGGCGATGCTAAGACATCCATAAGCAATTTAAATGACCCTGACCCTATACAGACCTTAATTCTTCAGCCATTCAACAATCGCACTTTCCGCCGCGCGCTCGTTGGAAATCTTCAAGCGTGGTTGGAAGTTGGCGATGCGATAAGCATCCACAATCGGCGCGGCATCGAAGCGATCTTGCGTATTATGCAGCCACAAGTTAGAAGGCGCAGCCAGGATGCCGGCGGTGCGAAAATCGCCGGCGCGACGCAAGCTCGGCTGCGCTAAATCAGTCACAAAGCTGTCGTCTAATGCCGTATCCAAACCATCTACATCACAAACAGCGCGTGTGATACTTGGTGCGAAGGCGCGGGCAAGAAGCGTAGCAAGTCCGGCTCTACCAACACCAATCAATTCGATTTTGCTATGTCCGCGTTGCTCCAGATATGCAACCGCCGTCAGAATGTCTTGCACACGGTTGCTCAGTTCGGGGCGGTTGTAAGTTGTAAAGAAATTGGCTTGCACATCGCGTGGCGTTTGAAAACGAAACGGTCGCAGATGCAAGACAACCCGCCCGCTATTTAATAATCCGGTGATTAAAGCGGTTGGTATCTGCTCACTAACTATCAGAGTCGCAGCGCGCTTTTTGTCCGGCTTGCCATAAAGTTGTGCTTCGATGCGGTCCCCGCGTCCGACGCGTCCAAAGATAACTGTTTGTTCCTGCGCTTCGCTGCTTGCCGCGTTGTTAGAGCTAAGAATTGCCGTGGGCAGAGGCATTTCTACACCCAGACTGTGGCGCAATGCCGCGCCAAAGGTTTTGCGAAAAGCTGCTTGTTCACGCGCGTTACGGGGCAAACTTTTCTGCCATTGCTGGCGGCGCTCTTCGATCATTGAATCAATTAACTGCTTTTCATTCAAGGTGCCGGGCGCAGCTTTGCCATCGGGATAAACACGTAATTCGGCGTCGGTTTCGGAGTGATAAGGCTGCTCTGCTACCGGCTTATTTTCGTGGCGCAACCACTGATTGAAGAATCCATAAACGGCTTCGCGGCTTTGCTTGTTATAATTGTGCGGCGCCTCAATTTGCGTCCAACGCAAATGATCGGTGGCCTCAAAGAGGCGATACACCTGTTGCGTGGCCGGGCCTTCTTTAGTTGGCGTATTCACTGTCCAATCACCTGTTGCCGCTACCATCAGCAAAGGTTTGGGAGCCATCATGGCGCCGATTTCAACATTGCTGGTATCCACGCGCAAACCCGGTGCATTTTCGCAGACACAGCCGCCTTGCATATGCAACGAAATCATATTGACTGGCGCGGCTACATGCACGCGGTCATCTATCGCCGTCAGCACAAAAGTTTGTGTGCCGCCGCCCGAAGCGCCGGTTGCGCCAATGCGCGTTTTATCTACATCCGGCAGCGAAAGCAAAAAGTCCAGCGCGCGAATGCTGTTCCAGGTTTGCAAACCAAAGACGCTAATGCCCCACAGCGCCGCGCGTGAGTTATTGACGGCAAACCCGCGATGATTAAGGCCCAAACCCGTATCGTTGTAGCCGGTCATATCGTAAGCGAAAACGACATAGCCCTGCCGTGCCAGGTTAATGCAACGCGCCGGAATGGAGCCGAGTGCGTCATCGTGCAAGCGTCCCCGCGCCCAATGCCCGTGCGGTGTAACGATGCCGGGAAACTTCTTTTCAGCGCGGCCCAAAGGCCGGTAAAGATTGCCGCCCAAGAAAAAACCCGGCCTGGTTTGCAACTCCACCTTTTCGATGCTGTAACCTTCACGCTCAAGTTTGCCGAAGATACGCGCATGAAGCGGCGTTTTCTCCGGCAGGGGAAGCAGGCCCGCCGCATTTAAAATTTGCTCCTGTAAATGCGCACGCCGTTGCTTCCAGGCTGCAAGCGTTGTAAAAATTGGTGGCGCAACAGGTGTATCCAGAGTGCGCGGTGTGTCCTGGCGAAGGTCGTGATCTGGTAAAGAAGAAGCGCTTTGTGCCAGAGATTCTTGATTTACAGAAAGGATATTGCTCACCATTAGTAGTAAGACAACGCCATAGGTTTTGTGCCACTTCGTTTTCTTATTCATCGCCATTTGAGGTCGCCTCGCTGTATTTCAATCGGGTAAGGGAACTTTCTTTATGTTACTCTAAATTTCGCCATTGGCATTGAAAGAAAACCATGGGGAGATTTAACATTTCGATTCGAGTTTCGATAACACTGCTCTGGCTTTTCTCTATTGCTCTCTATTCAACAGAAAACGCAATAGCTCAGAACGAAGCTGCGCCACTTTCGCACACTGCTATTCAAAGACAGCAAAAGTTGAAGTTTCGTCCGAGTCCCTGGTTTGAGGAGCAAATCGCTGAACAGTGGATTGAACCGAACGTGCGCGTGTTTTTCAATGCGCCTTCCAAAGTTGAACCTCATCGCCCGCTGCACTTGATCGTTTATGCTACGCCGAACGGCAATACCATTGAGCAGACTCTGGGCAGCGCAATGGCTCCCGGTTTAGATTGGCATTTTGATATTCAACACATCGCCGCACAAACGCGGCGGCTGCGCAAAGTTTCGCCAGATGAAAACATTGTTTTAGCCTGCGTCGAAGCCGAAGGATTAAGTTGGCCCGCCTGGCGAGCGCAACACCCTAATAACGCCGTTCTATTGCGCGCTTTAGTCGAATCTTTCAGCGAATCACTAAAGGAACAATTTCCCCTATCACAACCCGTTCGTGTCACCCTGAGCGGGCATAGCGGTGGTGGCAGTTTTCTATTCGGCTTTTTGAATAGTTCGGAAACCATTCCTGAATCCATAGATCGCATTGCGTTTCTTGATGCCAACTATGCTTACAGCGACACGCCAGAGCGTCATGGCAATAAATTACTGGCCTGGTTAAAGTCCGCGCCAACAAAACATCTGGTTGTGCTGGCCTACGACGACCGCAATATCACGCTCAACGGCAAAAACGTGGTCGGGCCAACCGGAGGAACATTTCGCGCCTCACAGCGCATGATAAGCCGTTTTCAAAAAGAATTGGCGCTTACGGAATCGCAAAAAGATTCTGTGGCAACCTATAGCGGGTTGGAAGGGCGCTTGCTTTTTCAGATTCACCTCAACCCCGAAAACAAAATCTTACATACCGCTCTAGTGGGTGAGATGAACGGCTTCCTCGAAGCCTTAACAACCGATACGCCGCAAGCCGCAAAGTGGGGAGCATTTAGTGCCAAACGCGCTTATGCCCAATGGATACAACCGGCGCCTGTTATTCCCGCACGTCCCGCTGATGCTTTAGGAGGCCAGGATTTTTTGACGCGCATAGCGGATATGACGAGCGAAGCGCGAGAAGCCGCTATTGCTCAGGAGATATTGCGCGGCAATGTCCCTGAGTTTTTGCGCGTCTTTCAAAATGTAACCGTTAAAGCTAAGGACAACGCCGGTCAGGAGCATACAGCAATTTATCAAGTCATGCCCGATTATTTAGCGGTCGGCAGCAACGGTGATTTCGTGCGTCTACCAATGAGACCCCAAACTGCTCAACTCATCGCCGACGCCTTTAACTGCACTCTGCCCACGCGCAAAAAGGTCAACGACATTCACCAACAAGCGCAAGTCAAGTTAGAGCCGCGCCCTTTAACCGAAGCGCGCGAAGCTGTTACAACCTTTGGCGAACATAACGCGCTTATAGAAAAGCAACGAACAGGTCAACCGTTAGGCTTGTTATTGTCGGGCATCAAGAAAGATGTGGTTATCACCAATCTCTTATCGAAGAGACCAAACCGAGTAGCCATTTACGGCTGGCACAAACTGGATGGAACGCCTATCCAGCCATTAAGCACTGTCCATCGTGACAGTTATGTAGATTACAGCCACGGCGTGCGCTTGATAAAACGCATGGTCATCATTAATGGCAAAACGCGTGAGCTTGGTTTGGCTCTGCATTCAGAACAGTTTCATATTCTCTTTAGCGACGAAGGGCCGATTGAGAGTATGGCTTACTAAATCTTCTACTTGAGATGGTGCCAGAAAAACACCCAGTTTAAAGTTAATTGGCAAAGGGAAAGCGAAAACTGCGGATGCTGTTGGTGAAGTTCTTCATCTATCCCCTGAAATTCAATCTGTTTTCGTTCTCCTTGCTGCGCTTGCCACTGCTGCCACAACAGTTCGGCGTTGTTGGCCACAATTTCCATAGCCGTCTTCAGCAGGGCAACAGATTCTTCAAAGGCAACAAGGTATTCTTCATCCGTGAAGCCTTTACAACGACGCTTCAAGGCCCGGCAGGCTTTGATTTTTGAGCCGTAAGAGCCGAACTCCACAAAGCGGCGTGCCACGTCCCAGGCCACACTTCTTAATTCTTCAGACGAAGACAGGCTTTCCATAAACAGTTCCCATTCAAAGTTAAAGCGGCGCGCTCTTTTGGAGCGCGCCGCTTTGACTTTGTTGAGGTAAGGCTAACAACTTTTAATCGGACGACGAATCATCGTTTTGAATGGTGCCCGTTCCGCGTGCCCGGCTAACCGATGCATTGGTTGCGCCGGTCAACAGCACATAGAGCGTTTCATTGCCTTCGACAAGTGTGTCGCCGTTGATAATGACGCTGATGGTGCGCGTCAACGGGCTGCCCGGCGCAAAGCTGATACTGCCGTTTTGAG
>DASWNL010000060.1:0-3637 GCA_036399215.1 Abditibacteriaceae bacterium | reverse complement strand
TGTTCAATCGCCCGCGCAAATGGTAAGCGCGCTGGCCAGTGTCTGGCAAAGCGTCGCGCAACAGATGGCAAGCGGCACCATATCGCCTCAAGTGGCGCAAATCGCCGATGGTTTGGTGCGCGAGCAAGATTTGTTTGTTGTCCCCGGCAGCGCAGAGCGACGGCAGATAATCGAAGCCAGCAGGCCGTTTCTGAAAGAAGGGACGCAGATTGCGGCGCAGATTCAACCCAGTTCACCAACGGCCCCCGCTATGATGGACGGCAATGGTGTGGATGAATTTCTATTGATTCGCGGCCAGGCCGGGTCGCCATCGGAAAGAGTGCCGCGCCGGTTTCTGGAAGCCCTATCCACTAACAAAGCGCCAACAACGCCCAAAGGCAGTGGGCGTTTGGAACTGGCACGCCATATAACCGATCCGGCTAATCCTTTAACGGCTCGCGTGATGGTGAATCGTGTTTGGCATCACTTATTTGGGCGCGGCATGGTGCCGTCGGTGGATAACTTTGGTGTTTTAGGCCTGCCGCCTTCGCATCCTGAATTGTTGGATCATCTGGCGTTGCGTTTTCAAAACGAGCAGGGTTGGTCAGTCAAAAAATTGATTCGTGAAATCGTCTTGTCGAAGACGTATCAAATGTCGAGTGCGCCCGGTGATAAAAAGGCTGAAGAGGCCGACCCGGAAAACATTCTCCTGCATCGCGCTAATGTCAAGCGCTTGCAAGGCGAAGCGATTCGCGATGCGGTCCTGGCTATTTCGGGACGGCTTGACCCCAAAATCGGCGGGCCACCAGTGCCGGTGCATTTGACGCCCTTCATGGACGGACGTGGACGCCCATCCAGTGGCCCATTGGATGGCGAAGGGCGACGCAGCATTTACCTTTCCGTGCGGCGCAACTTCCTACAACCGATGCTGCTGACTTTTGATATGCCGATTCCCTTTACCAGCATGGGCAAGCGCAATGTCTCAAATGTCCCGGCGCAATCGCTGATTTTGATGAACGACCCCTTCATCATCGGCCAGACGAAGTTGTGGGCTACGAATTTAGCCGCTCTCACCGAACCCAAAGAGCGCGTGCGACAAATGTATCTTATGGCTTTTGGCCGTTCTCCTGCTCAAGCGGAACTTGACGCTGCCTTATCCTTCGTAACTGAGCAATCTCAATTGCTTGGCACTGATGTCAATAATGAAGCCGTCTGGGCCGATCTGGGTCATGTTCTCATCAACGTGAAGGAATTCATTTACCTGCGCTAAGCCTTGAACCATCTTATGAATAATGCGAAACATCCCATTCACTGCCCCTTAACACGCCGCGATATGTTGGTGCGCTGCGCTAACGGTTTTGGTGCCCTCGCTCTTACCTCTTTAATGTCGGAGCGTGCCTATGGCGCCGTTGTGCAAAGTGAAATCAAAAACGAGGCGCTGAAAAATGCGGCACGCGGGCCTTTAGCCCCCAAGCCGCCGATGTTTCCGGCCAAAGCCAAATCGGTGATTTTCCTTTACATGGATGGTGGCCCTTCGCAGGTTGATACCTTCGACCCCAAGCCGCGCCTGACCCAGGAAAGTGGCAAGCCGTTTGGAATGAAGATTGAGGCCACGCAGTTCAACTCCAACGGCGCTACCTTAGCTTCGCCGTGGGAGTTCAAGAAATACGGGCAAAGTGGCGCCGAGGTCAGTGATTTGTTTCCTCATGTCGCGGGGTGCGTAGATGATCTGGCGATTGTGCGTTCGATGGTCAGCGATTTCCCCGAACACACCAATGCCAACTATTTTTTGCATACCGGCAGTGGCTTGCAGGGCCGCCCCAGCATGGGCGCGTGGATGGGTTATGGATTGGGCAGCGAAAACCAGGATTTGCCTGGGTTTGTGGTGCTGAATGGCGGCTTAATTCCGCCGGGCGGTCTGGATAATTTCAACAGCGGCTTCTTGCCGGCGGCTTATCAAGGTTCGATTTTTAAGCCCGGTGCCAATCCTGTTGCCAACGTTCTCCCTACTGAAGCCAAACCTGAGCAACAAGCGGCAAAACTGGCGCTGATGCGGCGCCTGGATGCTGGTGTTTTGCAGCAGATGGGCAAGATTGACCAGGTTGAAAGCGCGATTTCCAATTATGAACTGGCTTTTCGTATGCAAGCAGCAGTGCCGCAGTTGATGAATTTAAGTGGTGAAAGCGAAGTCACCAAAAAACTGTATGGCCTCGATTCAACGCATAAGCCAACTCAAATTTTCGCCGAGCAATGCTTATTGGCGCGACGCCTCGTCGAACGCGGCGTGCGTTTTATCGAATTAACCTGTCCCGGCGTGCCGGGCGCAGATCGCTGGGATCAGCATGGCAATCTGAAGGAGCATCACGCGAAAAATGCTCTTGCCGTTGACCAACCAATTGCTGGACTTTTAAAAGATTTAAAAAGTCGTGGCTTGCTTGATTCCACTCTTATCGTTTGGGGCGGCGAGTTTGGTCGGACACCGTTTGCGCAAGGTAAAGATGGCCGCGATCACAATCCCTTTGGATTTACCATGTGGCTGGCCGGTGCCGGTATTAAAGGTGGCACGGTCTACGGCGCAACCGACGAATACGGCTATAAAGCCGTCGAAAACAAAGTCTCCATTCACGATTTACACGCGACGATGCTGCATTTGCTCGGCATCAATCACGAAAAACTCACCTTCCGCTTCAGTGGCCGCGACATTCGTCTGACTGACGTTCACGGCGAGATTGTTAAAGGCATTTTGAGTTGATCATAATGAAAGCGATTTTTGCTGTGACTGCGTTTCTGGCAGCAGTATTTGCCGCGCCTTCTTTCGCCCAGGAAAAAACGATGGACAACAAAGTTTTCGTTGGCTATCAGGGTTGGTTTGCCCCAACGCGGTTGGGTGATAACGCTCGTTGGATTCATTATGGGCATCGGGGTGAATTTAAGCCGGGGTTTTCAACGGTTGAAATGTGGCCGGATGTCAGTGATTTGGATGCCGATGAAAAAGTGCCGACGGATTTTCGCCATAAGGACGGCACCATTGCTCATGTTTTCGATCCGCAAAATGCTAAAACAGTGAATCGGCATTTTGCCTGGATGAAAGAATACAGCATTGACGGTGCGTTTTTGCAACGTTTTGTTAATCCCGCAGCGGATGCGCGGCAGCGCCCTTCCTTAGATAAAGTTTTGGAAAACGTGCGTGCTGCTTCTAAAAACAATGGCATCTCCTGGGGCTTGATGTATGACTTGTCGGGCGTCAAAGCCGAGGATATTTTCCCCAAAGTTTCAACCGATTGGAAATTAGTCGCCGGTGAGCGCAAAATTCGTGAAGATGAGCACTATATTCACCATCGGAATAAACCAGTTGTAGTTTTATGGGGTATTGGATTCAATGATGACCGTCCCGCGCCGGGCGCTTATTTAAGCCTGATCCAATTTCTGAAAAACGATCCGCTTTATGGCGGCAATACGGTTGTTTTAGGCGTGCCCTATTACTGGCGCACGCAAGAGCGCGATGCCGTCAAAGACCCGCAGTTTTTTGAAGTTCTAAAAGCCGCCGATGTAATTGCGCCCTGGCCGGTTGGACGCTACGGCACGCCGGAGGCCGCTTTGCAAACGGGCATAACTGAGCGAGCGCCGGACATTCAATGGGTTAAAGAGAACGGCCTTG
>DASWNL010000059.1:0-2717 GCA_036399215.1 Abditibacteriaceae bacterium | reverse complement strand
AGTCAAAGTTTTGTGACCGTCCCAGTCGTCTTCATCGAAAGCGTCTTCTAATGAAATGATCGGAAAGTCTTTAATCAGACCTTCCCAGAACTCAACCAATTCAGCAGTCGTTTTTTCGCCGCCTTCGCGCTCGAAAATGTATTTGTTACCTGAATGCAGTTCGCTCATGGCCGGATCCATTGCCAGCATGATTTGATCTCCGGGTTTGTAACCGGCTTTTTCAATGGCCTGCATAATTACGCCAAGCGCATCGCGGGTGCCTTTTACATCCGGCGCGAAGCCGCCTTCATCGCCAACGGAAGTGGATAATCCGCGATCATGCAGCACTTTTTTGAGCGAATGGTAAATTCCGACGCCCATTTGCAAGGCTTCGGAAAACGATTCGGCGCCGACCGGCATAACCATGAACTCTTGCAAGTCCACGCCTGAATCAGCGTGCTTGCCGCCGTTGAGAATGTTGAGCATCGGCACGGGCAAAGTGCGGGCGCTGGTGCCGCCTAAATAACGGTAAAGCGGCAAGCCTAAGGCAGCGGCAGCGGCTTTGGAAACCGCCATCGAAACGCCGAGCATGGCGTTAGCACCAAGATTGGCTTTGTTAGGTGTGCCGTCCAACTCAATCATCAATTCGTCAATGGCGACTTGATCCGTTGCATCCATGTCCAGCAGTTCGGGCGCAATTTGCTCGTTGACGTTGCGCACCGCTTGCAGCACGCCTTTACCGCCATAAACGCTCTTATCATCATCGCGTAATTCGACGGCTTCATATTCGCCGGTAGAGGCGCCTGAAGGCACAGCGGCGCGGCCTTGCGTTCCATCCTCAAGGGTTACATCTACTTCTACGGTCGGGTTGCCACGCGAATCCAAAATCTGCCGCGCGTTAATATCGGCAATTAATGTCACAGGAGTCTCTCCAGAAATTTAAAATCCTTGTGATTTTAACAGAAGATGGCATCAGTCAGCAGGAGGCGGACGGCGGGAGGCAGTAGAAAGAGTAAAACGCACCGAAAGAATTCATATTCTTTCGGTGCGTTTTGGATTCAATCACTGCCTTCCGCTTCCTGCCTCTTGCTGACTGTCTTAATACCTGGTAATTTTGGCGTTCTTGCGCAGCGCTTCGATTTTGTCGTCAATGCGCTTTTTCACTTTGTCCTGGCGAATGTTGTGGCGCAGTTCAGCGATGTCTTTGATTTCCTCAAAAGTCAGCAAGCGCTCCGGCTCTTTTTGATCAATGCGCACGATATGCAAGCCGATTTCGGTTTCAACCAACTTTGGCATCAGGCCAACGGGAGCCTTAAAAACGGCATCTTCAAAGGCTTTGAGAAACCAGCCGCGTTGAATGAAATCCATATCGCCGCCTAAATCTTTCGTGCCGGCATCATCTGAATTTTCGCGCGCCAGTTGAAGAAAATCCGTCTTCTTATCTTGCGCTCTTTTCAACAAGCCCTCAGCTTTGGTGCGGGCCACTTGTTTTTGTTCAGGTGTTGCATTCTCTGGATACGCGATTAAAATCTGAAACGCTCGCACCATTTCCGGCACTTTGAATTCATGCGTATTAGCCTCATAGTAGGCTTGCAGGTCAGCGTCTGTCACTCGAACATCAGCAGTCATACGCGTGGTGAGTTCACGTAAAACCAACTCTTCCTGAATCGTTTTCTTCACATCTGCGGGAGTTTTGCCTTCGGCGGCAATGGCTTTATTAAAGGCTGCATCACTGCCGTAGTCGGCCTTGTAGGTTTTATATCCTTTGTCCACTGCATCGGCTTTAACGGTAATCTTTTGCCGCGCCGCTTCTTGAAGCAACAGTCTCTGCACGACGAAGTTATCGGTGATGCTGGTGCGCATATCGGCCAGCGATTTCTGAGCCGCCGCCGAATTGGTCTGCAAGGCCGGTTCACGCTCTTTGATCATAGCGAGCACGCGGTCTACATCAGCAACGTAAATCTTATCGCCGTTAACTTCAACTGCAACTTTGCCACCTGTGGCGGGTGCCGCAGGTGAGGACACGGCTGCTCCCAGAAGGGAAATCGTTAATAGCAAGGCGCTTTTCAAGAAGCGCGATTGGAGCATAGGCAAGCACTGCTTGGACTTCATGTTTGGTAGTTTCTCCTCAGATTCACAAAAACGCACGCCAGACGCCTTATTTGGCCGTTGGCTCACTTTGTTTTGAAATCTTGCTTTCTTAATGTGGCGCTCATGAATTTAACAAATCTGACCCGCCAAAGGGCAAACACCAAAAATTGGCATCCGCACCTGGTATCAACAAGAGGCAAGCGCTGTCCTCCGAAGAGAGTATTTTAGATGGTCAAAACCTGAGTTAATCACCGACCGTGAGTTTGTGTTCATCCATCCAGGCGCGCAATGGCACATCTTCCGGCGCGCGATCCGGCAGGTAGAAGCTCAACTCATGCGTGGCATGGCCCAGTAACTGGCGTTGAATTGGGTTGGCTTTTGCAATGAGTTGGGGGGACTGCGTGAGGAAGTCAATCGCTTTTAAATAGCGATGGCAATAACCAATGTAAATGTTCTTGCGCGGATGCGCTGCATAATTAGGCCCAACCGCATGCCAGGTGCGCTGCTCGAAAAAGACGGCATCGCCGGGGCGTGTTAATACCTGAATCGCGCCAACGGGGTCACCAGTTGTTGGGTCGGTTTCAGGTTTCCGCGCCCGCAAATGCGAGCCGGGCACAACGCGCAAGTTGCCTTTATCCGGCTCCGAT
>DASWNL010000058.1:0-11320 GCA_036399215.1 Abditibacteriaceae bacterium | reverse complement strand
AGCAGCCTTCACCGGAGCCAATTTCGATGCATCTAAAACGCCTTAATCTTTCGGGTTTTAAAACCTTCGCTGATAACACTACCCTCGAATTTGGCCCCGGCATTACCGCCATCGTTGGCCCCAACGGTTCAGGGAAATCGAACTTAGTCGATGCGGTTTTATGGGCGCTGGGCGAACGCTCCAACAAAGCGCTGCGCGGTCATGCTTCGACAGATGTCATCTTTAATGGAAGCGCGTCGCGCAAGCCAACCAACTTAGCCGAAGTTTCTTTATTTTTCGATAACGAAGATAAATCTTTGCCGCTCGACTTTAACGAGGTGCAGGTCACGCGTCGCATTTTTCGCGATGGCGATGCCGAATACGCGCTGAATAAAACCAAGTGTCGCCTGCGCGATGTGATGGATTTGTTTCTTGATACCGGTGTTGGGCCGGAATCGTATTCCATCGTGTCGCAAAGCGAAATTGATTCGATTCTTTCGGCCAAGCCCGAAGACCGGCGCGGCCTTATCGAGGGTGCTGCCGGTGTGCAAAAGTATCATGCGCGCCGCAACGAAACGCGTCGCAAGTTGGACAGAGTAGATGCCGATTTAACGCGCGTTTTCGACATCATGAGCGAGTTGGAAAGCCAGATTGAACCACTCGCCCGACAAGCCGAATTAGCCCGCGAATATCACAACTATGTGGCGCGCTTACGCGTGCTGCAACTGGCAGTTTTAGCGCGCGATTACGAAACCCGCCAGAAGCGGATGCAAGGTTTGCTTGAAGCGCGCGAAACCAATCGTGCCTTAGTGCAGGGTGGACAAACGCGCATCGGTGAGTTGGAAACCATTGAAGCGCAATTGGAAGGCAAACTGCGCCAACTCGAAGGCGAAATGGATGCCTTGCAAAGCGAAATGACGGACGTGGTTTCGCGCCTCAAAGCAACCGAAGGCCAGATTGCCGTGGCGCGCGAAAGGCGCCGCGCTTTAAGCGAGCAGCAAGAGTTTCAAGCCCAGGAAATCGGCCTGTTACGTGCCCGCATTGTAGCGGCGCAGGAAAGCTTAAAAACGCAGCGAGGCGAGTTGGAAGAAGCCCTACGCGATTCGGCTTCGCTGTCGGATGACGCGGCACAAGCCGAAGCTAAATTGGGTGCTGCTAACGCAAGACTTTCGGAAGCAACGCGCGAATTACAGACGCGCCAGGCCAAAGTGATCGAATTGATGCGCGCCAGCCAGTCGCGTCGCGAAGCGGCTGCCGGAGGTCGCGCCCAGGCCGAAGCTTTGGAAAATCGTTTGAGCGATTTAACACGCTTGAGCGAAACACTGGCCCATGAAAGCGAGCAGTTAAAAGCCGCGCAGCAGAAAGCGCAAAGCGACTTAGAAGCAGCCCGCTCCCGTGCCGATGAAGCGCAAAAAGTGGTCGCGCAAAAACGCGAAGCCTGGCAAGGGGCGCAAGCCGCGCAAAGCAAGGCGCATGAGAATTTAAACGCGGCGCGAGAAAAGCGCAGCGCACTTAATTCAAGGCTTGGCGCCTTGCGCGAATTGGAACAAAATCTTGAAGGCGTGCAAGGTGGCGCGCGTGCAGTTCTCAGTGCGGTCAAGCGTGGCCAGTTGGAAGATCGCTATACGCTGGTGAGCGATGCCTTGCGTGCGCCTAAAGAGATTGAAAACGCCATCGAAGTTGCCCTTGGTGCCGGCGTGCATAATTTAATCTGCGCGCAAGATAGTGAAGCGAAAAATGCCATCGCCTGGCTTAAAAAGAATCAAGCAGGCCGCGCCACTTTTTTGCCGCTGCCAAACCTCAAACCAAGCGGATTATCCGAGCGCACATATCAACTCTTAAAATCGCCGGGCGTGCGCGGGGTCGCCAGCGAGTTAGTATCGTGTGACAAAGCTCATCAAAAAGCGATTGATTATCTGCTCGGTCGCGTGCTTATCGTGGATACGCTTGAAGTTGCCATTGACCTGGCGAAGCGCTGCGATAACAGCGCGCGATTGGTCACCCTGGATGGCGAACTGGTTTTGCCTGCCGGTGCTATTACCGGGGGGCAAGGCAAACAAAAAGCATCAGGCCTTTTAGCACGCAAGCGCGAGTTGGACGAGGGCGAACAACAAGTCGCGCAGTTGGGTAGCGATTTAGAAAACTTGCAGAAGGCTTTGCAAGCCGCGCAGGACACCGTGAAAGCTGCACAAGGTGAAGTGCAAAAGACGCAAGACGAAGCCAACGAAGCGCGCACTGGCATCGCGCGGCAAGAGCGCGAAATCGAGCATCTCGAACGCGAGGCGCGCCGCATCAACGGCAACATTAGCGCGACGCAAAACCAAATTGAGCAAGCGAAAAATACTCTCGCACAAAAGCAGGTGCAGCAAGACGAAGCACAAAAAGCCGCCGCGCATTTGGATGAACAGGCAAGTCAGTTAGATGAAGCCGTGGCCCAGGCGCAAAGCGTTGTGGCCGAACGAGGTCGTGAGCGTGAAGAGATTGCCAGCGATGTTTCGGATGTGCGTGCCCGTCACTCGGCCACGCAAGAGCGTCTTTCGGCCATGCGCCGCGCTATTGCCGAACTCGAAAAGCAGGCCCGTGACTTTGAACATCAAATTGGGGCCAAGCAGGCCGGCATCGAGCGCGCCGCCGGTGAAGATGCGCATTTAGTTGGTGCCGAAGCCGAAATGGTGGCGCAACTGGCGCAACTGCAAGAGCGCCGCGACAATTTAGAAACCTCATCACAAAGCATTCGCGCGGGCCGGCAATCTTCACTGTTGCAATTGGAAGAAAGTGGCGCTGAACTGCGTAAAGGGCGCACGCAACTGCATGAAGCCGAAGAAGAGTTACATCGCGTTGAAGTGCGCATCGCGCAAACCGAAACCGAAATGCAGCAGATGGAAGTGCGCTTTGCCGAAGAGTTTCAAATCCCGTTGGATGAAGCGCTTTCGCATCGCGATGCCATCGAGCAAAAGCAGTTAGCACTTGATGAAATCGAAGTGCTCAAAGACAAAATCTCCGGTCTGGGCAATGTGAATACAGGCGCTATTGAACAGCACGAGCAGGTCAAAGAGCGCCTGGAGTTTCTCACCACGCAGCGCGATGATTTGCAGAACTCTAAGAATCAACTGGAAGAGATCATCGCCGATATTGATGCGCGCACCCGTGACCGTTTCATGACCACATTTGAAAATGTGCGTCGTGAGTTCGATGTGTTATTCAAGCGCGTTTTCGATGGCGGCTCAACGGAACTGGACTTGACCGACCCGGAAAACCTGCTCGAAACCGGCATCAGCCTGCGTGTGCAGCCGCCGGGCAAGGGTGCGCAGGATATTTCGCTTTTATCGGGCGGCGAACGCGCCTTAACGGCGCTTAGTTTCATGCTGGCCCTGCTACGCGTGCATCCTTCGCCCTTTGTGGTTTTGGATGAAGTGGACGCGCCACTTGACCAATCCAATGTAGGCCGCTTTACCGAGCTATTGCGTGAGTTCACCGATCAAACGCAGTTCATTGTCATTACGCACAATAACGGCACCATGCAGGCCGCCGATGTGCTTTACGGCGTGACCATGCAACAGCAAGGCGTTTCGGCTTTAATGAGCGTGCGCCTGGTTGATGATTTAGAATCGCCCAACAGCCATAATGGGCACGCGAATGGAACCAATGGGACTGCGAACAACGGTTCCCGCAATGGCAAAGTCGCGGTTACAGTTTAAAACGGCATAAAACTTGACCATGTTCGCTTAATGCCGCTAAAATTGCCGTAGATTCTGCATTTGTCCTGCATTCAGGGAGTGGTTTTTCATGTTAAAAATCGTGAGCATCGTTCTGGTTGTTTTAATGATTATCGGCGGCGTGTTGTTCGTGCGTCGTTGGAATTCCACCACGCCCTGGGGCACCGGCACCGGCACTATTCCCCGCGATAAAATTGGCCTGACCTTGCCATATCAGCCGCTCGTTTAATTTATTACCACCAAGAAAAGGTGCGGAGATTTTAGAATCTCCGCACCTTTTCTGCATCTTGGGCATGTTAGTGGCATATGCGCAGGATGTAGGTGAAATGGGGTAATATAGCTCCAAATCACGAGCACTTCATGATTCTCATTGCGATGCGATAAGACAGAGGAAAATCATTCTCATAAATAATCTTGGCCGTCTTTAATCTGGAGAATTGTTATACTTTCCAGAGCTATAATATGGTTTTCTAACAACATATGGGACGAAGAGGCTGAATACACCTCAAAGTTGGATATTGGCTATTTTGCCAGATATTACTGAGACATAAGTAATGGCTCTAAACAGGCCGCGAATCTCATAAACCCAACTTTCAAGCCCAACTTTCACGGCGCACTTTGACCTCTTCTTGGTTTGTTGCTTGGATGGAAAGTTGTGAATTAAGCGCCTTGCCGCGCCCTACCTAAACGAGCGATGCAAACCCTCCAACAGCCTGAGAAAAATGTCATGAGGCAGAACTCCTTATGGCACACGCGATTGCAGCAGTTCATGCAGGGCTTGTTGCGTCATGGCCGCGCCAATGTGTTGAAGTCTGTCATTGATTTCCTATTAATTATCCTTGCGGCTTGCTGGACATGGTTTGTGTCATTTAGCCAGGTTACCGACCCTGGAAGCCCGTTACCATTTCTGATTGTTGTGGTTTCGGCGCGTGTGCTTCTTTATCGTATTTTCCGCTTAGATTTATTGTCCTGGTTCACTGTATCGCGCCATGATGTGATGTGGATTGCCGCTACCGCTATTTTAGGCGTTCCACTCATCTTGTTAGTTTTTTTTCTGCTGCCGGAACCATTCACCCTGCGCGCCATGACGCGCCCCCACCTGATTTTGGTCACCGAACCGGCTCTTTATACCCTGCTACTGTGCGCAGCGCGTATTACAGCGCGTGCTGCGTATAGCAGCAAAGCGGGAAGCCGCCGCGTTTTGATTGTGGGAGCCGGCGATGCGGGTCTTGCTATTGCCTTTCAAATTCAAGAATCACGGGGCGACTTTGATGTTGTTGGTTTTGTGGATGACGCCGACCATAAGCAGGGCCGCCGCTTTCGCGGTTTGCCGGTTCTGGCGAAAATCAGCGATATTGAGCAAGTCACCAGGACGCGGAATATTCAAGAGATTATCATTGCTATTCCTTCGCTGAAACCGGATGCTCTACGTGAGGTTTTGAAAGCCTGCGAACCTACCGGCTTGCCGGTTCGCACTTTACCTCCCTTACATCAAATTATCGGACGCCAGCCCGATGTGACGACCTTACGTGAAGTGCGCATGGAAGACTTGCTGCCGCGTCCGGCTGTTGACCTTGACCGCGCCGTATTAACGCGCTATCTGGCAGGGCATACCGTGTTGGTAACGGGTGGCGGCGGTTCAATTGGCAGCGAATTATGTCGCCAGGTCTTAGCTGCTGGTGTTAGCCGCCTTTTGGTTTTGGGACGTGGCGAAAACAGCGTTTTTGAAATTGTGCAGGAGTTGAGAGAACACGATAGCCAATGCGAGATTGTCCCTATTATTTGTGATGTGCGTGACCGCACCGCCCTGGAACGCATTTTTCAGCGCTATGAAATTGACATCGTTTTTCACGCAGCAGCACATAAGCACGTCCCGCTTATGGAAAGCTATCCCGGCGAAGCGGTTAAAAATAATGTTGTAGGCACGCTCAACCTGGTGGAGCTAACCGTGCAGTATCAAGTGAATCAGTTCGTGATGGTTTCCACCGATAAAGCTGTTGAACCCACCAACGTCATGGGCGCCACCAAGCGCATTGGAGAGTTGATTGTCAAGGCTTACGCGACAGAGCATCAAAGAAATATGGTGTGCGTGCGCTTTGGCAATGTGCTGGGCAGCCGGGGCAGCGTCGTTTTGACGATGCGCCGCCAGATTCAGCGTGGCCAGCCCGTGACCGTAACCGATCCCGACATGGTGCGCTTTTTCATGACGATTCCCGAAGCGGTGCAATTGATTCTGCAAGCCGGTTCTATCGGAGGTTGCGGCGAGATTTTTGTGCTCGACATGGGGCGCCCGGTGCGAATTTTAGATTTGGCTCACGATTTGATTCGCTTGAGCGGCTTAGTGCCCCATCAGGATATTCCCATCAATATCGTGGGCCGGCGCCCAGGCGAAAAAGTGAAAGAAGATATTCTGAGTTCAACCGAAAGTGATAGTGCCGAAAAGAGTGGGCCATTCTTTATGGCACCATCGCAGTTTGTGCAAATGGAAGCTTTGCAAAATCATCTTGCTGCCCTACGTGAGGCAGCCGACGAGGGCGATGCGGGAAAGATCATCGGGTTAATCAAAGACATCGTGCCGGAATTCTTACCGGATGCGAATCAGGTGGCTATCGCCGGCAATAACGGCACCGGTGCCTTGCACAAAATCACAAAATAGAGTGAGCTAAGCGTCAAACGCCGCACGATTTCGCAAATCTTTTCCAACTGCCTTGTCTCCAAACGGGAACCACCGGGCAGGCATAGTCCGCGTTCAAAAATCGCTTCGGCTATGGAGCCGTCCCGGTCTCTTTAACCGGCGAAATTAGTAAACGGCCTGCAAACTCAGATTTCAGCTTTGGTTGTGCATAATCCCTTTATTTATTCTCAATTGGACGCTTCTGCTTGCCCATTATCCGATACTGTTTCCGCACTATCAGTGATTGGTAGCTTTGAGCATGAATATAGTTATTAAAGACATCCTGCTCCGGGTAGGTCAAAGAAGTTATCGAAGGTTTGGTATTAGTTTTTTCGGGCACTTGTAAAAGTTGAACAACAACATCCGGCATGGCATGTTGTTGGTAGTAACCAACCAACAAATCCCTTTTCGTTCTGGGTGACCGACTCAGAGGCTGCATCCATATTGCGGGAGTTGCCGGGCGCGCAGAAGAGAGTAAATAACCAGCAGGAAATAAATCGTAGAATAAAATGGTTTGCTTGTTACCAACTACGCTATTGATGTCCCGTGTAATTGTCTGCAAATAACCGTTTTTTGATGGTGTTGTATACATGCCCTGGTAAGGGCCGGAGGTGACGCGGCTGGTAAGAAGCGGGATATTGTCGTCCCGATAAACCGCGCCCGAACGAAACTGACTTTGCAGGAGAAATACAACAAACATCAAGGCTGGAATGCTCTGCAAATATCTTAAACCGAATCGCCTCACCGTTTTTTCACGCTGATCAAGTTCAGTTAATGTCAGCGTTATCAAAACAACCGTTACGACAGCGCCGGCTATCCAACCAATTGAGGCGTTGCGGAATCCATTGCCACTACTCCACGCTGTGGTCAAACCCATAAAAAAAGCTGGCAGCCATCCAATGAGAAAAAGTTGGCGCACTGGCTTTTTCTGCCAGCTTAGCATCGCTATCAGGGGCGCTAACAAACTGTAATGATTGATGAACATCATGTTAGTTGTCGGCGAGAAAGAACGCCAGGGCATGAACGAAACCGGCAGCACAATGAGCAGCAAGCAGCAATAGAAAGGACGTTTGTAGTAGGTAATACCGACCAAAATGATCAAGGCAAGAATAAGGTAGGGCTGAGGCCAGGATGTGAAAAGAGAGCGGACAATAGTTTTCAGCTTCTGAAGTCCACCACCCTGTGCGCCCACTGAGCTAACATACTGTAGACAGGTTGATAATTGGTCGTCTCCGGCTTGTAATAGCGCAGGAATTAGCAGGCTTCCGGCTAATGCTAATCCTATTAAAAACGCGAAGATGGATTGTTTGCGATGAGTATTGTCCAAAGGCAGGATAACAACCGTGTAAACGAGCACAGGTAATATCAAAGTGGGATAAGAGATGATCGCAAAACCAAAAAGAAGCCCTGGAATTAGATAATAGCGCGGGTGAGCATTTGTCCTCACGATGGCTAAAGTTGAGAACAAGCCAAGAATTATAAAAGCGCTACATAAAGTGTTATAGCTAAAGGATGGAATATTACCCAGAGGGCAAACTATGCAGGAAAGAGCTATTAAGAACGCAATTTTTCGCCGCACGAAAAAAGTCAGACTCCAAAACACCACTGCCGCAACTCCGCAAGTGAAACAGAGATAAAGCTGCCTCATGGTGAGAACAACACCATCAAGATCGCCCTGCAACCACAGGTGGAGTTTGATGAATGGAATAGAGAATATGGCAAAAGGCGCTAACGATAATTCGTCTATGAAGAGCCTGTCGCCCAGAGCGAAGCGATAAGGCACAGCGATGTAGAAAGCCTCATCCGTGAAATCAACACCGAAACGCAACCGATACCAAGTTAGAAAAAGCACTAAAAGTGTGAATAGAACAAGGCCCAGGCCGCCTTTTTTGTTTAGTATGCTTTCGGTAAAGTGATGATGTGCGGAGATGAAGTAGCGCCACATTTCGGTTCTTTGTTAAAGGCTATTTCAAAAGTCAGCAAGTGTTAAGCGGCATCACTTATGGATTCCCGCCTTCGCGGGAATGACGCACAAGAGCCTGTCATTCCCGCGCCGGGCGCCCGCTTGCGGGCAGGTGGAATCCATAAACAATACCTGCATTTCTCTTTTGCGACTTTTGAAATAGTCTTTAACAATCAACGTTAGTAATCAACTTATTCGGGGTGTTCACTTCGCTGGACATCGTTTTCAATGAAGGAATGCATTTCCTGAACAAGGTAAATTGATGATATGACTTTTTCGATAAGCGTTGTAGTGCCTGTTTACAACAGCGAATCTACCCTGAACAACTTAGTAGATCGCTTAAAACCTGTATTAGAGGCCCAGGCAACAGCATACGAGTTGATTTTGGTTAACGATGGCAGCCGCGATGAAAGTTGGGGAAAAATTTGTGAATTGACCACAGAGCACCATTGGATTCACGGCATCAATCTTTTTCGCAATTACGGCCAGCATAACGCCCTGCTCTGTGGCATCCGCGCTGCGCAGCATGAAATTATAGTGACTCTGGATGATGATTTACAACATCCTCCTGAAGAAATTGAGAAACTGCTTGCCCTTTTACATCAGGGATACGATGTGGTTTATGGGACTGCTGAGGTGCGACAGCATGGATTTTGGCGCAACACCGCCTCACTGATTACAAGGCTGGCTTTGCAAGGGGCCATGGGTGCCAAAAATGCGCGCAGTGTCAGCTCTTTTCGAGCTTTTCGGACGGATGTGCGGCAAGCTTTTGCCAATTACCAGGGGCCACATGTGTTCATTGATGTTCTGCTCACCTGGGGCACAACGCGGTTTGCAGCCGTTGGCGTCCGTCATGATGCCCGTCGCACCGGCACATCGAATTACACATTTGGAAATCTGGTTGTCCAGGCCCTGAATCTGATGACAGGGTTTAGCACGCTGCCGCTACGCATAGCCAGTTTACTGGGATTTTTATTTACCTTATTCGGAATTATCATTCTCGTTGTTGTGGTTGGCCTGTATTTATGGCAGGGAAGTCGCGTCCCCGGATTTCCGTTTTTAGCCTGCATCATTGCTATTTTTTCCGGGACGCAGCTATTCGCGCTGGGTATTATCGGCGAATATCTGGCACGGATGCATTTTCGGATGATGGATCGGCCTTCTTACGCCGTTCGCCAACAGCGTCGCAACCAGGAGTAACGGCGTCAATCGCTCCAGAAGTGCATTGTCATGGCAGGTGCTCTAAATAGAAAGCCCAACCGGGCATGCATGTTCAGTGAAGCAATGTTATGCGTAGATACTAAGGTTTGCACATAAGTAATGCCACTACGACTGAGATCATCCAGCGCCGCCAGAAAGAGGTAATTGGCCAATCCTCGCCCGGCGCCATGTGCAAAGCCCCCCATGATTAGATCGCTGCCTTTACTCACCACAAAACCTATCGGCACTTCTTTTTGTGTTAGCACATGGAAAATAACATCGCTATCCTCCCACAAATCGGAAATCCAGAAAGCAAAGCGTTGATTGGCCACGTGTTCACTGCAATGTGGATCATGGTGGAAGCGGTCGTTGCTGAAGGTAGCATAAGCCAAGTTCTGCACCGCTTCTTTTAAAGGTGCGTCGGTCTTAGGCACACGAAAAACGCTCAACTCCTGGGGATTACAGGAGCGTGGCAGAAATTGAAAGGCATCGGCCCGAAATGCCTGTAGTAACGTGTTTTTATTCAGATTGGAGAAGGGGCAGAGTGTGGACTCAACCCAGTAGAAGCCATGCCGTTGAAGTAGCTGCATGAGACCGATCTCGTTTTGAGGAAAGCGTCCCTGCACAAAGAAAGCGCCCTGTTGCCGCGCGCTCGTTAGCTCTTCCAATAACATTTTTTCATTCGGTTGCTCAATGAAAAAAGGGGTAAGCGCATAACTGGCCCTTTCCAAATTGCGCGTTTCCCAGGGCACAGGAACAAGGCAAGAAGTGGGAACGACTTCTCTACTATGGTCACTCATGGAATCTTTCGCAGTAATGCATGGCCCGCGATTCTTCTTCGCACTCACCTTCACCTATTATTGCATATACTGGGCACGCAGTAACACAACAGCCGCGCACTATAACACGCATATGCCAAACGTCCTATGTCCAGCGATATACAAAATATACAAATACCTTTTAATCGTCCCAGTCTGGTAGGGAACGAACTGCACTATATAAATGATGTCGTGGTGCAGGGTCATGCGGCTGGCGATGGAGTTTATACTCAAAAATGCCACGCACTGTTGCAGGCAGTTTTGGATGTTCCCAAAGTCCTGCTCACGACTTCTTGCACCGATGCGCTGGAAATGTGCGCATTGCTCCTTGATATTCAGCCTGGCGATGAGATTCTCGTCCCTTCCTTTACCTTCGTTTCCACCGCCAATGCCTTCGTGCTGCGTGGGGCAAAACCGATTTTTGTTGATATTCGCTCCGACACGTTTAATGTGGATGAAAAGCAGTTGGAAAAGTCAATCACGCCACGCACTAAAGCGATAATCGTCGTTCATTATGCGGGCGTGGGATGCGAAATGGACTCGATTTTGAAGGTGGCGCGCCGCTATAAGTTGGCTATCATCGAAGACAATGCTCACGGGTTATTCGGCAAATATAAAGGTCGCTATCTGGGCACTTTTGGCTGCTTAGCGACCCAGAGTTTTCACGAAACAAAGAATTTTAGTTGCGGTGAAGGCGGCGCGCTCTTAATCAACGATTCGAGTTTGATAGAACGCGCCGAAATTATCCGCGAAAAAGGCACTGATCGCAGTCGTTTTTTTCGCGGCGAAACCGATAAATATACCTGGCAAGATGTGGGATCAAGTTTTCTGCCTTCGGATATTCTGGCAGCATTTTTATATGCCCAACTGGAACAGCGCGAAATAATCCAGGCTAAGCGACAAAAAATTTGGCGGTATTACTACGAACACCTCACCGAATGGGCGCAATCGCATGGTGTTCGATTACCTG
>DASWNL010000057.1:0-3022 GCA_036399215.1 Abditibacteriaceae bacterium | reverse complement strand
GCTGCTTTTGATGCGGGCAGGCCGCACGATTTGCCATTGCGCGGCGCGCGCTGATTCTTCTTTTTCCCACGCGGCAAAACGTGTTTGCAATGCTTCGCGCCTGACAACATCCAGCGGGAGATTATCAGACTGCTTTGTCTGGCCCAAACTCAAGCGCAATTGGCCGATGACGTGCTTTTGGCCGTAGTTCTGGTGCAGTTTGACCGTCCAGCGCGTGCCGCCTTCAAAGCCGATGGGCTTTGCAAAAGTAAATGTCGCTGTGCGGTTGAAATGAGCGTTGCCCCCCTGGTCAATCGCCCATCCGGTGTCGGGTTTGCCGTCAATAGCATCAGTAATTGGGAAATTCTGCTGTGAAAAGTCGGCTTCGGCACCGACGATTTTGACTCTTTCACTTTTCTCCGGCGCGGCTTTGGGCGCGATGGCGATCTCGATTTCGTTCAAGACGAAATTGCCGTGTGGCGTGCGCCCCGGCCCCTCATTACCTTCTTTGAGAACTTCCAATTTTAAGCGGTCAGTCGGGCTATCGGTCTCAAAAGTGATGGTATAAGAATTCTTATCCGTCGCGGGGAATTTCAAAACGCCGTTGGCCTGTTTTTCAACCGGTGCGTCACTGGATATTGTCGCTTCGGCGTCCGGCGTTTTCCAATTGACTTCGAGGGGCACAGGCCATTTTTCGGGTAAGGCGGCCAGTAATTCCGCTTCGCGTTTTTTTGCCTCGCTGCGACGCTGGCTGAGGGTTTCATCTGGAATTTCGTAATCCGGCTCGTCGGCGTTATTCAAAAACGCCATCAGTTGAAAGTATTCCGTATGCGTTATGGGGTCGAACTTATGCGTGTGGCACTGGGCGCAGCCCGTAGTCAGGCCGAGCCAAGTGGTGCCGGTTGTCGCCACGCGGTCAACGCTCGCCAGGTAACGAAATTCAAGTGGATCAATACCGCCTTCCTCGTTGAGCATAGTATTGCGATGAAAGCCCGTCGCGATTTTGTCATCCGGTGTGGCGTTCGGCAGCATATCTCCGGCTAATTGTTTGATGGAAAATTGGTCAAAGGGCAGGTTATCGTTGAGCGCACGCACCACCCAATCGCGATAGGGCCAAATGATGCGATTGCGATCTTTTTCGTAGCCGTTGGTATCGGCATAGCGGGCTAAATCCAGCCAGCGCCGCGCCCAACGCTCGCCATACTGTGGGCTTGCCAGCAAACTGTCAACCATCTTCTCGTAAGCATCCGGCGCTGTATCCTGGACAAACGCATCGGCTTCCTGCGGCGTTGGCGGCAAACCAATTAAATCCAGATAAACACGGCGCACCAGCGTGTATTTATCTGCCGGTGGAGAAGGATTGAGTCCAGCTTGTTCCAAACGCGCGATGATGAAGTTATCAAGCGGATTTTTGACCAAGGCAGCGTTTATAACAGGCGGCACTTTGGGCATCTGTGGCTTGACAAAAGCCCAATGTGGCGCGTAAGGCGCGCCGTTTTGCACCCATTCGCGCAAGGTTTGCTTTTCTTTGTCGGTCAGGGGAATCTTTGCCGCAAGGGGCGGCATGATTTCGTTTTCGTCATGGCTAAAGACGCGCTTGATGAACTCGCTTTTGTCCGGTTGTCCGGGAGTGATAACGTCAAGAGCGCTTTCGCGCAGATCAAAGCGCAAATCAGCCTTGCGCGCCTTGTCATCCATTCCATGACACTTAAAACAGCGGCTGGACAGAATTGGACGCACATCACGATTGAAATCCGGTGCGGCTTCAGCGCGTGTTAAGACAAAGCAAACAAAGACGAAAATAAAGAAACGCTGCATGATAAGTGGGGTGAACCGATTTATTGACACTTCTCTGGCATGAGTGAGGCAGTTTACTTAATTGTTACTTCTTTATTGGTTGCGGCACTTTTATAGAGGGCTTCGAGCATCTTCATCATGGTTACGCCCTGTGTCGCATCGGGATCGGGCGTTTTATCGTGCAAAATGCAATGGATGAAATGCGCGGTTTGACCAGCCCAGTTATCCAGGCGTGGCAAATCGGGCGTGGTAACGGTTTCTATGCCGTTGATGTCTTGAAACAGCGCCGGTTGTGGCCCCCAGTCGAGGCCGCCCAAGGTGCCATAAAGATGGGCGCCCATGTGTGGCGTTTTAGTATGTAAAGCCCAGGACACTTCGAGGTTAATCGTCAGGCCATTGGCGAAGCGGATTAGACCGACGGCTAAATCTTCCACATCGAAAATGCCTTTGGGGTCATGCGCGCCGCCACTGCCAATCCCTTGACCATGAGGGCCAAATTCGGCATAAGTGGCGCCCGACACGGCAATGGGCTGCGGGCATCCGGCCAGCCACCAGGCGATGTCCAGTAAATGCACGCCGATATCTATGAGTGGCCCACCGCCGCTCTGGGCTTTATTGGTGAACCAGCCGCCATAGCCGGGAATGCCTTTTTTGCGAAGCGAAACCGCGTGGGCGTAATAAATATGCCCCAGTTCTCCGGCTTCGATGAGCTTTTTGAAAAACAGTGAATCAGCGCGAAAGCGGCTGACCTGACCAACCATGCACTTGCGATTGTGCTTGGCTGCCGCATCGGCTATCTTTTGCGCTTCTTTGCTGTTCATCGCCAAAGGCTTCTCGCAAAGCACATGAAGTCCGGCCTGAAGGCATTCAATCGTAACCGGCGCGTGCAAATAGTTAGGCAAGCCAATCGAAACAGCATCAAGGCCCGCTTTATCAATCATTTCGCGGTAGTCGCCGTAGATTTGGGGTTCGATGTTTTGCTCATGCGCTACCTGGCGCGCGCGCTCCTCGTTCATATCGCACAAAGCCACAATCTGGGCCTGAGGCGACTGCTTGTAACCGCGAATATGCGATTGTCCTATGCCGGCGCCGATGATACCTACTTTTACTTGTTCCGAAGGCTTTTTGCTCGCCATGAATGGGAATTCTACGCGATGGATTGAAGGCTGTAAACTTGGGGCGTTCAATACAAAGAAGTGGCTTTGCCACTCAAGGAACCCCCAACCCCCTTGGTAAGGGGGCTAAA
>DASWNL010000056.1:0-3686 GCA_036399215.1 Abditibacteriaceae bacterium | reverse complement strand
ATAAGTCGTTCAATTCCTATTTCATTATGACCAACAAGTTGTCTTAAATTCGAGAAGAGTTCACCATTGTAGTATTCAATTGTAGCTGGGGACACGCCTTTATCTGCTTCTTCAGCATCAAACATACAAATTAAAACAATTCCCAGTCTTTTCCCAGTCTTTTTGCGAAGTTCTAATGTTTCCTTTTTGGCTTGAGCAATGATATTGTGCTGGGAATCAATTTCTCCTGGAAAGTCGTGAACTTTTAATTTCAAATGCACATGAACATCTGTAAGGATATCGGGATCAGCGAAATGAGGTTCTACATTATCTCGTTTGAAATCATAGATTGGCACCATGCTAGTATGGTGAGTGCGAGTTGCTGATAGCCTGGAATGATCCCAAGGAGCATGCCATTGCATTAGCAATGAAGTCTTGCCTATGAATCGTGGTCCTACGAGCAATACAGGCTGAGTGTATTCCTTTATAACGCCGCCAGCCTGTAGCTTTTTCTTCATTTCTCCATGTTTTTTTTCATACTCGCAGAGCTTTGCTACTTGATTTTTTAAGGAGTTCAGTTCTCCTCTCAATTTCTCTGCGTGTTCTTTGGATTCACGGAGATCGGATTCAGCAGTGCGGAGTTGAGCTTGCAGGATATCGTTTTTCTGACTCGAATCACTTTTTGCTATTTTCCACGTGACAAAAATTGAAAAGATCGCCGAAATAATCGCCCCGATAATACCATCCATGCTCATTATCGCTTGCATAGTATGTTTTCGATACTCCTTCAAATTTATCTGCAACTTAATTGTATAGTTATAAAATCCCTGTTGCAATATTGTAACAATCGTTTTTGAATTTCCGGAAACAGATGTGACCCTGATTCCATCAGCACAGGCTTCATCATTGACATTTAAACTCGCGTTTCAAGACGAGTGCGGCACTTCATCCCGCTACAGATTGCGGAAAGCGGGACATAAATTCTTGCAGCAGTTTTTCAATGGGCAGAACGTTACGTTGCAATTCGCGTTGCGGCACCAGATGGTTGAAGCGACGAATTTGGACGTTCGTTTCGCCCAATAACATGGCGTAACGCGCTAAAGCGGCGCGTTGGCGTCGGTTGAAAATTTCAACCTCTTTATGGCAACGCCGTTTCGGGTCCACATGCCATAAACGTTGCCACCAGCTATGCCATTTTGTTGAGTTTTGGCCTATTGTTAATTTGTCCCAATGCGTTTGATACTGGCGGGCGAACTGCTCCAAATGATGCGCTATTCGCTTTTGCAAGTCATCAATCCGACAACCGATTTCAATCCATTCAGGCCGCACATGCGCTTCTTTGAGCAAGTTATTCACGACGGCATCCGACGAAGGATCAATATGCAATGGTTTGCCTTGCCCCGGCAGGTTGCTGAATCGTCCTTCGCGTTGAGCGTCTTGGATTGCTTTTTCTACATCAATAGCCACAAAAAGAGTATGCAAAATTAGGCTTCTTCTCGGCGACGGTCTTGCGAGGAAACGGCTTACAGGAGAAATTAACTAACATGCAAAATGCCGCTTTAGCCCAGATTTTCGATAGCATCGCTGATTATCACGAATTGTCGGGTGAGAATCCTTTTAAAATCCGCGCCTTTCGCCGCGCCGCTGAAGCTGTTGCCAACTATCCTGAAGCTATTGAAGACATGGCAGAGCGCGGCGAACTGGAGACTATCGAAGGCTTGGGCAAAGGCACAGGAGGCATCGCGCGCGAGTTTCTGGCAACCGGGCAAGTGCGCCTCTTAGAAGGCTTTAAAGAACAGTTTCCCGAAGGATTGTTTGAACTTTTGCGTGTGCCGGGACTTGGCCCCAAGAGAGTTGCGGTTTTGTTTAAAGAAGCGCAGATTGGCTCAATTGAAGATTTGAAAAGTGCCATCGAAAATGACCGGCTTAAGGGCATCGCCGGTTTTGGGCCGGCCACCATTAAAAACCTGCAAAGCGGTCTGGAGCGATTAGCAAAAGTAAGCCGTCGCCTGCCCCTGAGCGATGCTTTGAACTTAGCGCAAAGTTTAGAAGGCGCCTTATCAAATTTTGAAGGTGTGCAGCGCGCGATGTTTGCCGGCTCAATCCGGCGCGGCTGCGATACGGCAGGCAATGTCAATTTGGTAGCTGAAACTGACCAGCCGGAAAAAGTCCTTGAAGCCTTTGTGCATTTGCCTTTTGTTTTAACTATTGAAGAACAGCATACTGATGGCGCCACAGTTCGAGCGCGGCCTGGCATTGCCGTGCATTTAAAGTGTGCGACCAGCGAAAGTTTCGGTGCGCGCCTGTTTTTTGAAACTGGTTCCTCAGCGCATATTGAACACGCCCGCCGCCGCGCCGAAAAATTAGGCTTGGAACTGCATCCCAACGGCGTTTTTCAAAATGGCAAGCGCGTTGGCGGAGACAGGGAAAGCGAAGTCTTTGAACTGCTCGGCGTGCCTTTTATAGAGCCGGAACTGCGTGAAAACAGGGGCGAGTGGAACGCTGCTGCACAGGGCGCTTTGCCACAACTTATCACACAAGCCGACATTCGCGGCGAACTGCACGCTCATTCGACATGGAGCGATGGGCGCCACACCATCCGCCAGATGGTCGAAGCCGCGAGAGCGCGTGGTTATGAATATCATGTGATTTCCGATCACTCCAAGGCCTTAGCTATGGCGGGAGGCCTGGATGCCAAACGCTTGCGTGAACAAGCCAAAGAGATTGCCGAAGTGCAGCAGGATTTTCCTGACATCAAAATCTTGCGCGGCATCGAATGTGACATCATGCGCGACGGAACGATGGATTTAGATGACGACATTTTGCATGAACTGGACATCGTCATCGCCAGTGTGCATTCGGGTTTCAACATGGACGAAGCCGCGCAAACGGCCCGCATGATAAAAGCGCTTTCCCATCCCGCGGTTGACATCGTAGCGCATCCTACAGGCCGCGTTTTAGGTGTGCGCCCTGGTTATGCCGTAGATGTTCCGGCGCTTATCGAAGCAGCGCGCGAAACCGGCACAGCAATGGAGATTAATTGCAGCGAACGCCTGGATTTAAGCGATGAATACGCTTTTATCGCGCGCGAAGCCGGCGTTTTGCTTTCGATAGACACCGATGCCCATTCAACGCGAATGCTGGACAACCTCTCGTTTGGCATCACCACCGCCCGCCGCGCCTGGTGCGAAAAGAAAGATATTCTTAATGCCAAATCAAAAGACGAATTGCTGGCGTGGTTGAACCGTTATCAACAGTAATTAAAGTGCAGCAGTATGAAAAGCCTGCAATAGTTGAGAAGAATGAGAATGATCCTCTGCTTTCGACAACGACAAAGCTTACCGGCAGCCGAAGCGAAAGGAGGAACGACCAAAACGTGGGCTGTAGGCAGCCGGATGCAGCGCCTTGTTGTGGCGCTGTTTTTCAAGCTGAAGTTCAGTTCTATAGCTTTGCTTCGTCGGCTTATGGGTGAAAAAAAGAGCTTTCCCAACCAATTGGGTATTTTGCGTTTAACGTATTACTTGCTTCTTGAGGATCATTGCCCATCTTAATATATTTCAATTCGGTTTGATTCGCCTCGTCTGATTCTTCGGCTGAGATAGCTACGCGCAAAACTAACTCATCACGATCAGCAACTAGTGAGCCTGGAATATCAGCGTCCTCAATTGCGTAGTAACCTACAACCTCGCCGGCATCAGAGTTAAAGG
>DASWNL010000055.1:0-4467 GCA_036399215.1 Abditibacteriaceae bacterium | reverse complement strand
TCATAGCAATTGCTGTTGTTGTGGGGTGTTCTTGTGGCTGTCTAAGGTTGTTGCTCTACGATTTTGCGTAACCAGCTAAGCATATCATCCAGCTCCATCGGCTTGAAGAAAATACCAGCAGCGCCTAACTGTTTAGCGCAGGCTTTGCTTTCATCGGTGGCATATCCCGTAAATATCACTATGGGAACAGTTTTCCCTTGCGATAGTTCACGAATGGCTTTAAACACACTCCACCCGTTCATCACCGGCATCTCTACATCCAAGACAATGGCATCAAAGGGCTGGCTTTGTGCTTTGACAGCTTGCACAGCCTCCAGCCCGTTATGAGCCAACTGGGCTGTAATGTTATTCCTTTCAAAATAGAATTTGTAAAGTCGGCATATGTCTATGTTGTCATCAACAAAGAGAATTTGCATAATGGAAAAACCCCTTTTAAAGTAGTGCGGGGCAAGGTTCCCGTTATGCTTTGATGCTCTCTAACAATGCAATTTAAAAGCCGCTGTGCAATAGACAATGTTTAATAATTGGGTTATAAACAGACGCCCCCGTATTGTTGCCGCCCTGTTACCCTCTTACTGTGCTGTCAGTCGCATAAACAGATTAAAGAGGTCTTAATGAAGCGGTGTTTGGTTGGTCTAACCCTATTCGGCCTGATGATATTGGCAGGTTGCGGAAGTAGGGGAAGTAATCAAGCTGATTTTTCAGTAATAGAAACTGAAAGTGACCGTTCTTCAGTCACGGTTCGCATCGAAGTTTCCAAAGAGGCAAGCACAGCCCAAATAAAGGATTGGGCTACTAAAAACGCCAAGATTTATAGCGAAAGATATAGCAGGCCGGTCACAATGCACTTTTATCGAGGCGGGCGCGGCCCCGAATACTACATTGCCATTTATCACGGTAACCAGTTCACCATGCTCCGATGAAATGCCCTACAGCAAACATAGACGCCGGGCACTTAGAAGTGGCTCAGCGTGGCGTGTATGCGCTGGGATTGGGGTTATTTCCTATCACTTAAGAAGCAAATGTCCAGTGCATCCGACAAGCCTTTCGTCTAAGCTATTTTGTATGGATTCAGGAGCATTAACGGATAACCAATTAGAGGACAGCCAAAACAGCGCCGCTATTTTATTAGAAGAATGCGCTCAGCTTCGCAGGGAAGCTGAGCAGATAACGTTACGGAACCAAGAGATTTGCGCTGAAAGCCAAGAGATTTGCGCTGAAAGCCAGGAGACGCGCTTCATTGCTTATCTGCTCAATCAAGAGTTGCGTGAATATATTTACGAGAGGCACCAAGCCCTACGTAAAACGATTCAAGATAAGGCGCGCGGCACTTGCGACTAAAAATCATCGTTGCCATCGCGCACCATTCCAGCATACCGGCGCGCTATTTCGCGCTGGCTTGGTCGGCTGCCTGAAATCTGACGCGCTACTTCGCGCCCTATTTGCTCTGCGTTCTGATTGCCGCCGCTGACATTCACAGTGACGTTATTATTAACCGTCACATTCCCGCCATTGTAGGTTCGCGACGGCCTGTTGTTCAAGGCGCGCATCATCTGCAAATCGTGATTCGGCACGATGCGTCCCGCGTCGCGGGACATAAACAATTCCGGCCCGCGTTCACCGACTAAATACATTTGGTTTGCGTCCACCGGGCCGCCGTTGGCACGCGCTGGCACACCGGGCAGTCCGTTATAATGCGGATTCGATTGCGGGCCGGGCACTCCGATATTGCCGCCGATGCCGCCGGTAAATTTGGGTTTTTTGTTGCCGCCGACTAAGCCCAGTAGTAAATCAAAAAGCTGCTGCTTGGCAAAATCAAGCGCCATTGATTCCAGGTCTTGCTTGATGGATTTCAGCGCCCCGCTAACGCCGCCTTGCATATTGAGCGCGCCGTCGCTAATGCTGCTAAAAACATCTTCCCAGATGCGCTGCGTTTCCTGAGCCTCAGTGAATTGTTGATTTTTATTAAAGAGTCCGGTGCGTTCCGCGTCACTTAATTTAGGATTTGCTTTAAGGTCTTCCCACAAGAGAAACGCATCACGCGCCTTACCGGGCGCGAATTTTAGCGATTCGATATGAATATCAAGGTTAGAGTTCAAAGCCTTAAATTCATCGTTCATGTGCGCCGCATAGTCGCTAATAGCATTTAAACCGCGCTCACCTTCACGAAACGCTTCGCTAAATCCGCCCAGAGCCTTAGCGACTTCACTTTTTGCATTTTTAAGGCGCATTTGGTCATTCGCCATGCCCGCTTCAACCGATTCCAAATAGCGCCTTTGGTCAAAGACACCCATGCCGGAACTCATGCCGGAACCCATACCAAACGATATACCGGGCAAGCCCAGATTGATTTTAGGCGGACGCTTATAGTCATCCATGCCGGGATAGCGAATCCCCTTTGGCTTCTTTTCCGATAAGCCCAAATCAGACGCGCCAAAGTAAGGTGAATTTTCCAGCGATACCAGGGGCGTCTGACCTTCAATGAAACCTTGATTAGCCAACCGGCTGCGATGCTTTAGTCCAAAGTTTCTGAGGGCGTTTTGGTCAAACGTAAGCGGCGCATCTGCAAAACTCTTTTGCATACCTTCAAAAGAGTTTTGCATCCCTTCCCTCACTTTTTTTAAGGCTTCATCGCCGCGTCGCGTTGCGTTGCTTTGCCAGTCAGCAAAATTACCCATCGCATAAATCGCGGCGCGGGTTTCTTTTACCCAATTTTGCGCCTCTTTATCAGCTAACCCCAGTGAGGCTGCCCACTCGTGCATACCTTGTGTTAGCTTTGGTAGTGCCAAAAGGGCTTTGCGCCGTTCCTCATTTTCCTCTGTGGCTTTGGGATGCAACTTAAAAAGGTCTTGCAAAGAGGCGCTTGAAAATTTTGTATAAGCGGCTTTAAATTCGGGCCGTTCTGCCATTTTACGAATGGCTTCATAGTCCGGCGGCAACTCCACTTTGCCTTTTGGCGCCGCTGCCACTGGCTTTGAAACTGGCCCCGCACTTCCACCACGCGCCATTACTGAAGTGTCGTAAGCGTAAGCGTGGGCGCGGTCATAAATTTTGCCTTCTTTTATGCTGTAGTCCTCGCCGCCGCGATTACCGATATAACGCCCGTTCCCTGCTGCGACGGCGGTATGGTAACCAGAACGCTTGCCGTTCTTTTGCTTGGCCCCATACTTGGCCGGGTCATACCAGACAATCAGATCACCCGCGCTGGCTTCATCAACGCTAATGCGCTTAGCGCCCATTGCTTCCGCATTGCGGGCAAGATTGGCGGCAAACTTATCGCGCTTAATGGCAACGCCGATTTGCTGCAAAATCTGACCGGCGACGTTAGCGCAGTTAGAAATGCCTTTTTGAGTTTTAACGCCCTTTAAAACTTCTTCGGTGATAGCGATGCCGGTATCTTTGCCAGTATCTTTGCCGGAACTGCCTACATTATCGCGCAACGTATCCAGTCGCCGCGCTTTCTTTTCGGCGGCTTCGCTTGTGGCACGGCTCTTATCGTAGATACCGCCTAAAAGCGCGCCGTCTTTCATATCCTTTTTTAGTTCGGCTGCCATGCCGTAAAAAGTGGACAGGGCACCTTTGCCCGCGCCGCTTTCCAGCAGCTTTGTTTCAAAGCCTTGTATGAGGTCAACAACAGAGTCGCGCGTGTTGCCCAGTTTGCCGATTAACTTATCGGCTACGCTTTCAACGGTTTGCCCGTATTCGCGCCATGCCTGCGATGCCTGTTGTAACTCATTTCTTTGCTTGCGGAAATGCTCTTGTAAAGCCTCGCGTTCGCGCTTTTCTCTCTCGCGTGCCGCTTTTTCATTGGCTTTGCGTGCCTCTTCGTTTTTGGCCTCTTGCGCGGCTAACTGAGCCGTTTTTTTAGCTTCGTTTTCAGCTAAACCTTTGCCCCAATGATCACGCTGTATTTGGCCGGTTTCGTTGGTATAGCGCGCTGCATTTTCAAGGCGAGCGCGTCGCATTTCTTCGCTGAGTGATGAAGGGCCGTAAGCGTTGCGCTCCCTGTTTGCCCGCGCAATTTCTTTGCGGTAAAAGTCTGAGCCGGACTGTAAATTATTGTTGATTTGGGCGCGTTTGCCTTGTGAGCGATTGCCGTAAGCACTGGGGAAAAGAACCGGCCCTAAAGCATCACCTAAAGCCGCATCGCCGCTGCCTTGTAAATCCCATAAGGGGCGCCCCGGTGCCGTTAGGCCAATGTTATCCCAGACTGTGCGGCCCGCCCGTTCCCAGACGGGCACAAGTGCCACTTTGACTTTGATTTGTTGCCGGTCTGCTTCGGTTTGCGCCTTTTGCAAATCGGTTAAAAGCAACTGTTTGAGTTCATGGCTTAGGGCAGGGTCAACTTCAATGCGATGCTTTGTTTTCTGTAAATCTTCAATGACTTCATGAACTTTATTTAAATCTTTTCCGGCGTCTTTAAGTTCATCTTTTAAGTCGCTGAGCGAACGGGCATAGGGCGAAACG
>DASWNL010000054.1:0-4438 GCA_036399215.1 Abditibacteriaceae bacterium | reverse complement strand
CTATCCATCATCTGTTGAGCTTCAGTGAACGGCCACGGCTCATGCGCCAAACGCACTAAGAAACCGGGCAGCGCAGTGGGCTGACGCCGCAACAAAAGATTCATCAAATTGACGGCAATGCCGCCCGCTTCGCCCGAATTGCGCGCTGAAAGCAGAGCTGTTTCAAATTGAGCTATGGCTTCTTCGGTTTTGCCGGCCTGGCGCAAGGCGTTGGCAATCATCTGTCGCGCGGGAAATACGGTAATGTGCCGGTTCGCGCCATCACGTCCCGGTTGACCACCACGCAGGGCATTTTGCAGCAGTTGCACCGGCTCGGCCTGCGCCTCGGCGGTTTTGGAAAGCATCATGCGCTGCAAAGCAACGGCAATTTCCACATCAGGATCACCGGGAAAAGCTGCCAGTAGTTTGGTGAGAGCTTCATTGGCAGTATTGCGCGCCGCCGATGCCTTGCTGGCCACGATAGCGCCTTTTTGTGTGAGGGCGTAGTTTTGTGTGTAAATTAAAGAGCGCTGAATTTGATAGTAGGGCTGGTCGGGTTCGGCAGCCACAGCAGCTTCGGCAGCGCGTAAGGCTTCGTTTAAGCGCAGTTGTTGCAAGTCGCGGCGCTGATTGCCATAGGGGACTGCTTCCATTTCCTGGATTTTGCTTTCGGCTAACTGTGAATTCCACCACGCGCTGTTGGGATAGCGGCGCAGGGCGCTTTGCAGTTCAACAGCGGCAGCATCGCCATAGCTTTGTTGATAAGCCAGCCATAAGCGCCAGTCCTCAGAAGTCGCACCGCTCGAACGAGCGCGCTGTTGCAGGACAACTTTTAACGCCTCCATCGTGCCGCTTTTGCTCCAGGCGTTAAGAAACTCATCTTCTAAATCAAGGCGCTCTTGCTCGGCAGTTATCCAACTCGACAAGTTTTGAAATTCGCCCAATGATTCTTTGACTAAGCCGCGCCGCGCTTGAAGCCCCATTAGGCGCCGCCGCGCGTTTAAGGCAACTTCCTGGGGCGCGCTATCGCGCAGTTTTGTCCAGATGACGAGGGCCGCTTCATCACGTCCGGCAGCTTCCTGCGCTAAGGCTAAGGTCACCAGAGCCGGAGCGGGCCAATCCAGCAGGGCAAATGCTTTGTCGTCTGAATTCGATTGTAATTGCAGCAGCGCCAGAGCCAATTTTTGGGCAACTGCATTTTGCGGCAAGGCACCGGCAACAGTTGCCCTTTGCTCTGATGTGACGATAGCGGCTAAAGCTTGAGCGGCGTTGAGAGTGGAGCTATTCACTTCGGGCGCGGCTAAAATTTCCAGTAACCATTCTTGCGCTTTGCCAAAGTCGCCGCGCACGCGCCGCAGTGTTGCGCGCACTAACTTGACGGAAAGATTGGCAGGTTGCAAGGTTTGCGCGGCTTCGAGATGCTTTTCTGCTGCATCCCATTGGCGCTGCGCTGTGGCTAAACTGGCGCGGCGCATAGCGAGATCAAAGGGATCATATTGAGACCGCCCAAGAATAGCCAGCATCAGCTCGGCACGCGGCAAATCGCGCGCGGTCAGAGCCGCATCGAAAACGGCCAGAGCCGGCGCAATGGCACGCGGCGCTTGATTGAGCGCCTGTTCCCAGGCCGCAAAAGCCCCCGGCAAATCTTCCGCATGGGTAGCCAACGCCACGCCGCGATTAAAAAGTGAGGAAGCATCGGTGCCAGTGTATTCACCTAAGGGGCGCAACTCCTCATCTTCGATAACTTGTCCGGCGGGCGCGGGCAGGGTGAAAGTGCCGTCGGGAAAGGCTTCGCCGCGCACTTTCAAATCGTAAGTGAAAGTAGCGATGACTGCCTTATTGGCATCGCGTATGACCGCCGTTTTGGGCAGTCCTGCGGCATCGTAGGTAAATGTGGTTTCGTTGATTACGCGTTCTTGTTCATCCTGCTCGCGACGTGTCAGGAGATGTTTGTTTGTGGCATCAAAAAGCAAAGTAACCCGCGCGCTGCGGTCGAAAACCGGACGCTTGTGCGCCACATAAAACATGTCGTCGCCGATGCCTCCGGTTCGCACCCAATCGCGAAGGGAAAACCGCCCCACATCTTTACGCGCCTGAAAAACTTTGCTGTTAGGCGCCGCAGTCGAGGCTTGATAGGCCACACTCAAATCTTTCTCGGTTGTGCCAAATAAAACGATGTTCGCCGGCCCGCCGAATCCAAGGCCCGCACCGCGCCACACTTGCCGCGTGATGTTGTATGGCAAGCGTCGCACACGCTGCGAAATCGCATCCAGTGAGCGCGTTTCCGCACCCGAAGCCACAATGATGGTTTTGCCCTGTGTGCTGGCCGCCGCGCCTGTAATCTCCGCGCGCCACTTATCCGGTGCTTCAAACTGCACAGTGGCCCGTGTTGCCACGTCATTGACCTGGAGCGCAATAGTGCCTTCGGTTCGCTCGAAAGTTTGAGGATGCAACGCCGGTTGCGCCTGCAACGGCAAAATAGCAAGCAAAAAGAACAACAAAAAAGGAAAACGATATTTCACAAATCTTAGGATGAGAAAATACGCGCGCGGTTGCAAACCAATCGCGAATATTAACGCCAAAGCACCCGCAACAGCATACAATAATGATGCATTTTGAGAACCTATCACTCTTCCAAAGTGAAGCGGTTTTACAACCTGATTAGCGGTATTATGCCGCAGTTTTCCATTTGCGGTTTTCTGCTCACATTTCAACAACGAAAGGCATAATTATCCTGACAAAAGTGCGAGTTAATAACATTGTTCTACCGATGCGCGCGGCTTGGATTCATCGTATGCGAATTGATTCATCTCATGCTAAAATAATTTCGATTGGCACGAAGGAGAACGAACGATGCAATTAGAAGATTCCGTCAAGTTTGCGGACAATGCCGAACCTCGCTGTCCGTGTGTGCTGTTGCTGGACACTTCAAGCTCTATGTCCGGCGACCGAATTAACGAGTTAAACAAGGGGTTGCAGATGTTCAAAGATAGTCTCATCCAAGACCCCACAGCCTCAAAGCGTGTTGAAGTGGCAATTGTCACATTTAGTAGCAGTGTGAGCGTTGTCCAGAATTTCGTTACTGCGAATCAATTCCAGCCGCCCACGCTCAGCGCCAGCGGTTCAACGCACATGGGGAGCGGTATTCAAGAGGCGTTGACGTTGGCAGCGGCGGAAAAGGCGAAATACAAAGAGGCTGGTATCGCGTATTACCGTCCTTGGGTTTTCATGATTACCGACGGTAAACCGGAGGGAGAATCGGAATCCGTTGTTCAACAAGCGGCTCAACGTGTCAAGGAAGAGGACAGCGAGGCACGAAAAGCAGTTGCATTTTTTGCGGTCGGCGTAGCTGGCGCAGATATGGAGCGGCTTAAAGAGATTTGCGTGCGCTCTCCGGTCAAACTTGATGGGCTGAACTTCGGCCAAATGTTTCTATGGTTGTCAGCCAGTATGCAAAGGGTTTCTCAGTCCAATCCGGGCGAACAAGTCGGATTGCCCGCGCTCGGATGGGGCACCGTTTCATGATTGAAAGCAGCAGTCCTAACACACTACCCCAAGCCTCAGCCGGAACACCATCTGCTGAAAGTGTCGTCACGCCTGACTTTTTGCGAGTTGTTGCCGCTTCGGTTCAAGGCACCAGTCATGAAAAAACGGAGCAGCCTTGCCAAGATTCTTTACATTGGGGGATTCTCCCGCATGGAATCTTGGTTGCTGCCGTTGCCGATGGCGCAGGCTCCGCTAAGTTGTCACAAGTTGGTTCCGCTGTAGCTGCTCGCATTGCCGTTGAAACAGCAGCGCGACACAAAAGCCACCTTTTGCTTTCCGACGATGAGAAGGTATGGCAGACATTAATGGCTAACGCGCTTCAAGCGGCTTTATCTGCGGTAGAAGAAGAAGCAGCCGCGCGTGAAGTGAAATCCCGTGAGTTAGCGACAACTCTCATTTTGGTTGTCGTTACTCCGAAGTTAGTAGCTGTCGCTCAGGTGGGAGATGGAGCAACAGTAATTCGAGACCAGAACAACAGCATAACGACACTAACCGTGCCGCAAAGCGGCGAATACATTAACGAGACGACTTTTCTCATTTCGCCAGATGCGTTAAAAACCGCTCAGGTAAAGATATGGCACGGGGCAGTTGCCCAAATCGCTGCCTTCACCGACGGCCTACAAATGCTGGCACTAGAGATGCCTCAAGGCGTAGCCCATGCACCATTCTTTGAACCTTTGTTCGAGTTTGTTTCAGGTGTAACAGATGAGAAGAACGCTCGTGAACAACTGATTGCTTTTTTGCGGTCTCCCCGCATACGAGAACGAGCAGACGATGACTTGACGCTTTTGCTCGCTGCTTTTGCCTGATCCTTATGCTTCGCTTAGTGCGCCAATCAAATCGCCAAGCTATCACCCTAACTCCTTCCAACCATCCACGCGGCGGGGAAGGAACGATTTACCATGTGTCGCAC
>DASWNL010000053.1:0-4211 GCA_036399215.1 Abditibacteriaceae bacterium | reverse complement strand
AGGGCACCCGCCCTTGGTAAGGGGGCAGTGTTCATACGCTTATGCACCCGTAAAACGCATTGGAGACAGAAGCATTTCCGTTGTTCAGCCAAGTTAGAACATAGCCCCCTTACCAAGGGGGTTGGGGGTTCCACGAACGGCTTTGCCGTTCTTCAATCAATTTTATTTATCGCCCATAACTCACGCGCCAGATGGTGCCGGTGGCATCATCGGAAAACAAAAGCGCCCCATCTCTGGCAACGGTGATACCGACCGGACGACCCCAGACGTTGCCTTCGGGCGTGACAAAGCCGGTGACGAAATCTTCGTATTCGCCTGTTGCCCTGCCGCTGTTCTTCCCTTTTTGCATCGGCACGCGAATAATTTTATAGCCGGTGCGCCGCGCGCGATTCCACGAGCCATGCTCAGCGGCAAAGGCATCACCGCGATACGCTTTGGGGAATTGCTTGCCTGTATAAAACTCCATATCCAACGAGGCTGAATGCGACTGCAAGAGCACATCGGGAACGATGACTTGGTTTTGCAGTTCTTGGTGCTTGTCTTTATGGCGCGGGTCAGGATTACCACCAATATAAAACCACGGCCAACCGTAAAAACCGCCGTTTTTCACGCTCGTAATGTAATCCGGCACCAGATGATCGCCTAAACCATCGCGCTCATTGACGGAAGTCCATAATTCACCGCTATAAGGATGAATCGCCAACCCTACCGGGTTGCGAATGCCCCAGGCGAAAACCCGTTCGTTCTTGCCGTCTGGCGTGAACTCAAAAATCCGTGCACGGCGCTTTTCCTCAGGGTCGTTATTTTCATCAACATTGGAAAGTGAGCCGACCGAAACGAACATCTTGCGGCCATCGTGAGAAAAGGCGATGTCGCGCGTCCAGTGACCACCGCCGCGCAGACGTCCCCCGGCAGAGATGTTATCCACAACTGTCTGGGCCGCATCACGCGCTTTGGTATCGCCATTCTGGTAAGCAAAACGCACCACTGAATCGGTATTGGCAACATAAACATAGCGTGGTTTTTTGCCCGGAGGATAAAAGGCGATGCCGAAGGGTTGCTTTAAGCCGGATGCAAAAGTTTCGTTGATTTCCGGTTGACCGTCGCTATTGGCATCACGCAAAATCTTGATGCGCCCCGGCCCACTTTCGGCCACAAAAATATCGCCGTTAGGTGCCGTTACGATGACACGCGGATTATCGAGGCGCGTGGCGAATTCGGTCACTTTGAATCCGGCGGGCACCTGCGGCATGGCGCCGGCGGGACGGGGCACGATGCGCGGGCCGTTGTCCACCGATTTGGTTTCATATGGCTTATCCATGTCCGCCGGAGTTAAACGGCGGCGCACGCCAGGTGCATCGGTTGTCCAATCGCCTCGCGCCGCAGCGCCGGTGAGAACTGTGGCAGCGTTTTGTTTAGTCGCAGCTTGATTAGCTTGATTAGCTGGATTTATTGTTTCCTGGGCACGAAGTTGCTGGTCAGTCCTGCCTATAGCGAGGCCCAGCGCGCCGCCAACCAGCAGTAATACTGCATTGCGGTTTGTGTGTAGTGTGTTTCTCATGAGGGGTAAATGGTTTCCTAAAACAGAAGTGGCACGACCCACACGCAAATCTTTTGCCCCGTTTCCGTCATACTATAGCGGATTTGCCCGATGAAGTAAAAACGCAGACGGCAAAAGATTTCAGTGGCGAACGCGACATACGGTTTCGCTCATTCTCCATACGCGAAACCATTGGCGTTTATGGTAAAAACAGCAGGATTATTCACCGAATCATAACAACGAAAGAGTGTTGTATCCAAACAAGCTATGCCTAACACCTCAGAGGCCGTTTCCTCTTCAACACCGATTACCAACGATGCTCAAGCGCGCGATGTTCAGGCACGCGAAATTCAAGCCCGGCGCGAATTATTCATCGCCAGTTTTGCCATCCTCTTTTTTGAACTGGCTTGCATTCGCTGGTTTGGTAGCATGGTGATTTTTCTAACGTTTTTCACCAACCTGGTTTTGCTGGCCTGCTTTGTGGGCATGAGCATCGGCTGCCTGGCCGCGCACTCCAAACGCGATTATGCGCGGCACACGTTAATTCTATCCCTCACGGCAATGGTGCTGGGTTGGGGCACGCTGGTATTATTCAACACTTTTGAGAATTTGAATATTGATGTCGGTGGGCAAAGCTCGCCGCAACAGATTTTCTTCGGCACGGAATACCGCGCTGGTGATCCCTCTAAAACCGCGATTCCCATCGAAGTTATCGCCGGTTTCTTCTTTGTCATGATTGCCCTGCCCTTTGTGGGTTTAGGGCAAAAATTAGGGCAGGCTTTGGATGCCATTCCGAATCGCTTAGCCGCCTATTCAGTGGATATTGCCGGTAGCCTGACCGGCATCGTTTTGTTTGGCATTGCTTCGTATTTGCAAACGCCACCCCTGGTGTGGATTGCCATCAGCACCACTTGCATTTTGTATTTGACGCGCGATTCGTGGCGGGGCAAGCGACAGGTTTTTACATTTGTTACTGCCGCCTGTCTTTTAGTCACTGCCTGGGCCGCCGGCTTTTCAAGTGGAAATGAACTCACAAAATGGTCACCTTATTACAAGATTAATTTCGACCCTAAAACGCTGCTTATCACCACCAATAACATCGGCCACCAGCAAATAGTCAACGTCGGAGGCCCTGGTTCGGGAGCTTATTATCTTCCACATCTGTTGAACCGCGACGCCGGTGGCAAGCCATTTGAAGATGTGCTGATTATTGGTGCTGGTTCGGGCAATGATGTGCAAGGCGCCCGTATGTTCGAGGCCAAGCACATTGATGGTGTGGAAATTGATCCGGTGATTCGGCAGATCGGCAAGACCTACAATCCGCACAAGCCCTACGATGATCCGCGCGTGACCATTCATAACGATGATGGCCGCTCCTTTCTCAAGCGAACCCAGAAGAAATATGACCTGGTGATTTATGCCCTCGTAGATTCGTTGGTTTTGCATTCGGGTTATACCAGTCTGCGATTGGAAAGCTACCTGTTCACGCAGGAAGCGATGGACGACATCAAGGCGCGCTTGAAGCCGGGCGGCATGTTCGCCATGTATAACTTTTTGCGGCAGGGATGGGTGGTTTCGCGTCTGGAAAAGATGACCGAAACTACGTTCAAACGTAAACCGCTTGTGATTTCGCTGCCTTACATGAAAACGATCAGGCAGAGCGATTCTTTGCAAACAACAAAGAACATTACTTTCGTTTTAAGTGGCAACACGCAGCATATTGAAAAGGCGTTTGAGAAAAACGGCGCTTACTGGCTGCATTTTTTCCCGTCTATTAATAAAGACATTAAATCGTCTTTTGGCCCCCAGCCACCCATAGCAAGCCCTGATAAAAATTTATGGCTGCCTATTGCGCCTTCCATAGTGGAGCCGCAGTGGACGGGCCAAGGGCGTCCGCCTGTTGAATTCACTCCGCGCGATGATTGGCCGTTTTTATATGTCATCGGGCAAATCATTCCCAACCAAAACCTGCGCGGCATGTTGCTTTTGGGCGGTCTGGCTTTAGCGATGCTGTTCCTGCTTTCGCCGTGGCGCGAAGGCCTGGATACCATTCAAATCGCAGGCTACAAGTTCAATGGGCGCATGTTCTTTTTAGGCGCCGGTTTCATGCTGCTCGAAACCAAAAGCGTAGTTCACATGGCTCTCTTGTTTGGCTCGACATGGCTGGTCAACTCGATTGTCTTTGGAGCCGTGCTCATCATGATTCTCTTAGCGAATTTGTTTGTGCACGTTTTCAAGCCCAAAACCACCATGCCGTTCTATGTTTTGCTGGTGATTTCGCTGATTATTGGCATTGTAGTGCCAATGAACGCCTTCTTAGCTTTGCCCGGCGTTTTAAAGATTATTGCCTCCTGTGCTGTGGCATTCATGCCGATTTTCTTTGCCGGCGTAGTCTTCGCCACCAGTTTCCGCGACAGCCGCCAGCCGGGCCTGGACTTTGGCTGCAACATCGCCGGTGTGATGCTCGGCGGCCTGTGCGAAAACTTGTCTCTCATGCTCGGCTTTAGCAACCTGCTCGGCGTGGCGATTCTGTTCTACATCTTGTCCGCAATCATGCAGCCCAAAGTGCGCGAAGGCGGTTCTTCACCGATGGGCACCCCACTGCCCGCTGAAGGTTAACCCCCAACCCCCTTGCGGGCGCCCTCTGGGCAGGAGGGGCTAAGAATCATAC
>DASWNL010000052.1:0-18489 GCA_036399215.1 Abditibacteriaceae bacterium | reverse complement strand
ATTGCCATTATCAACCAGCTTTCCGGCGGCGATGACGAAGGCGGCGGCGGTGGCAAAGGTGGCGGAGGCGAAGAATAGGGATGCGGAATGACGAATGTGGAGTGCAGACTCACGTTTCATTCCGCACTTCGCATTCGTCATTCCACATTTGATTATGTGGCTTGCGCTTTTTTTGTTCGCGTTGGGGGCGTGCATCGGTTCGTTTCTCAATGTCTGCATCTGGCGCCTGCCGCGTCATGAAAGCGTGGTGCAACCGCCCTCACACTGTCCAAAGTGTGATACGCGTCTGCAAGTCCTCGATTTGGTGCCGCTGTTTTCCCAACTGTTCTTGCGATCACGCTGCCGTTACTGCGGCTCCCAAATCTCCTGGCGCTACTTTGGCATTGAGTTTTTGACCGGGGCGCTGTTTGCCCTGGTAGGATTGCAGCCTGAGTTTGTTGTAAACGGCCAGTGGGTTGGCGACCCGGCGCATTTGCTGCGCGGCCTGATTTTTATGGCGGCCTTGGTCGTGATCTTCTGGGTGGATTACGATGTGCGCCTGATTCAATTAGAAGCAGTTTTGTTGCTGGGCCTGGCTGGCATTGGCCTTGAAGCGTGGCGTAACTATCAGGCGATGCAACAAGGTTATTCTGCTTTTGGGCCGACAACTTTGACGCAAGGCCCAATCTTGGAGCGCTGGACACTTTTTCCGGCGCCGTTGCCGGAATCCTTAGCGGCCATGATTGTAACGGCATTTGTGCTGTGGTTTTTGCGCGAAGTGTTCTCCTGGATTTATGGGCGCGAGGCGATGGGCTTTGGCGATGTGCTGTTAGTGGGAGGCATTGCAGCCAATCTGGGTTGGAACGCTACAGTTCTCACGTTCTTCTTTCTGGCATTCGTGGCCGGAGCGCCCTTAGCGATTAGCCTGCAAGTTCCCGCTGCTGTGCGCGCTTATCGTTGGGCCAAGAAAAGGCAGGGCCTTTATGGAATGCAAGAGGGAGAGGAAAGCCACTTTCAAAAGCGGTTGCCCCAGGCGTTGGCCCGGCGCAGTTTCCGCCGCGCCATTCCCTTTGGCCCGATGTTAGCCATCGCCGGAGTCTTAGCGTTGCTCTATGGGGGGCAAATTAATCAGGCTTACTTGAATTTGTGGCAATAACAGAGAGGCTGAATCAGCGTTGAAACTGATTGGATTCTCGCCGGAGTGGGCATAATTGCCTTATAATTCAAGGCGCGCCTTGAAGTTTCATCTTTCAAACTATTGCCGTTCGTTGCCATTAACTGTGAAGGTTCGATTATGGAAAAGCAGATTCTAAAAAAATTCGTTGGGAAACAAGCCGCTTCTTGCGACAGCGCTTCTCGCGTTAGCACCTCTCGCGGCAGCGCTTCTCGCTCGGCGGGGTTTACCTTAGTGGAAATCTTGGTCGTTCTGGGCATCATAGCAATCTTGGCGGCGCTGCTGTTTCCGGCCTTTAAAAACATGCAAGAGCGTGGACGCCAAACTAATTGTGCGGCCAACCTCAAGCAAATTGCCGTAGCGGTGCAGCAGTATTACAACGACGAAAAGTTTTATCCATCTTCGCTGACGGTTTTAATGCCGGTGGATGCGGAATTGCGCCCAGATGATCCAGCGACTCCTCTTCCGGCTGACGAAACCATCAAAAACACGAATAGTGCTGCTTATTTGACATCACTGGACGTGGGCAAATGCCAGGACGACGATACCGAAACGGCGACAACGCGTTATTCCTTGTCTTACGGCGCTTTTGGCCCCTTTAGCGATGTTACAGGCGGTGCGCCATATCCAGCAGGTTTAGGTGCTACAGAGCCACCTGCACAGCCCGCTGATCCAGGCCAATACGTGTGGAATTACTGGGGTTACAATTCGCGCGGTTACGCTTACAAAGATGCTCTGGAAGCAGCAGCGGCGAATCCTGCACCTTCCAGTTATCTGGTTTATAAAGTAGCGACTTCTCCTTATAACCATCCGAATTTGGGAAAGCCTCCTTTTGATGAATCTAAACCACGAAATGTGGTGGAGCATTCTCTTTCCAACCGTTACGCGCCCAAGAGCACGATTATTACGCACTGCGTTTATCATCGCATGGCGACGGCCAATAATCTGAACCAGCACTCGGAGTTGTATTACAGCACCCAACCCACAGCAGTGCAGGATGCTCAGGGCGCCAAAGATATAATTCTGTTGCTGAGCGGCGAAATCAAAACGGTGGATGTCTCTTCGTGGAAAGATAGCGCGGATAAGCAATGGCAGAATCAGAGCAAAATCCGGTAAAAGTCGTTGGTGAAAAGTTGTTGGTGGCAGTTTCGTCGTAAGGGAAGCGTATTTCTTAGACGATACAGGACGTTAATGAGGCGATGAGGCACTATGGCCCAATTCGGTTTAAGTTTTGAATATCAAATGGCAAAGCGGCGTTCCGTGAAGCGCAGCGGCTTCACCTTAGTGGAAATCGCCGTCGCCTTAGCCATTTTCGTCATCGGCGCCTTAGCCATCATCCAAATCTTCCCACCCGCGTTAAATGTAGTGCGCGGCTCCGAACGCCGCACCGCCGCTACTCAAATGAGCCGTGCGCGCGTGGTAGCTTATGAAGACCGCGCGCAGGTCGCGCCGGACGCGATTTATACAACTGTTGGCGGTAATTGGACTGACTTTAGAAGTAGCATCACCAACGACGCCTTGATGCAAACTGGCGGTATTACTACGGCTACTCTTCCACGAGGCCCCGGTGAGGCCTCGTTGCCGGCCACTGATGCAAATAACATCACGCAAACTACATTAGGTAATTTTAAACGTGTTCAAGGTGAAAAGCACAAAGTGCGTTCCCGATATATAGCTACTGCTACTCCTCCTGAACAAATTTATGTTTTAACCGAGTTTCCCTATGATGCGCCCGGCGTTCGGGTTTATGTGGATGAAACGATAAAAAACGTGCGTATTCATCCTGATGGCTACTTGGATTTTAGCAACGCGTATCGTGCCTCCAGCGGCACATTAATAAGAGATACATCTCAGCCAGCCGCTTTGCCAGCTTATGCTATCCCCCCTATTGAAGCGTTTCGTAGCGAGGCTGTATTTTATGTGACGTATCGTTGGATGCAACAAGTAGGAGCTTCTACCCAAAAGCGAGTGCAAGGAGTTATTGATGAGCCGGTTAGAATGGTGGAAGACGACGCCACATTCACAGCAGCATATAACCGTGTAGTAATTAATGATACTGATGGCGATGGCAACGGAGATGTCATTCCTGGCACAGTTACGGTGCGGGCACGAGTCAGATTACTTGCAACACCAATCTTGGGAAGCACAAATGATCAACGGACGGGAGTTGTGAACTTGAGCGGCGTCAACCTTCAAGGTTTCGATGAAGTTAGCCTTGATTACGATGTTAGTGATTGGCGTAACATGGTTTGGGATGAAGTCGCGACTCGTGCGGCTAATCCACCACCGGGTGGTGCTCCAGTGGCCAATCAAGTTGTCATTAATACACCGATGTTGAATCTTGATCCAGAACTTCCTATTACTACTTTGTTCCAACGCCCACCCACCGGCACAGAAACGGAGCCGGTTTTGGAATGGTCTACCTGGTTAGATGGCACTGTAACTTCAACCGGCACCGATCATATTCTGAATGGCCCAGACGGTGCTAATCCATCGGCGGGTCGCGTCACCTTTGAATTGCTCGATACCACTCCAGCCGATCCGCCACCACTTACCCCTACACGCACGGTTTTTCGCACTCTTGATAACTGGGCACACCAATTCACAGTCGCTGCCGCCAGTTATGTGCCTTTCCCTGGCACAGCAGCTCCCGCCATCCATCCCCGTGAGGGTTGGCGTGAATATTACAGGTCATCTGCGGGAGCTGCGAGACTTTACTTCCAAGCCTCCGAAGCAGGAAAATTGGTGATGGTAGATTACGAATATGTAGATGCCACTGCGCCTGGTGGATTCCGGCAAGTTCAGGGTGCGATTTTGCCTATCAGCAGTGAATTAGAAAACCAAACTGTTGCTAATTTTGCCCCCAATAGTCAGCGTGTTTCGTTTGTAACCCTCACCAATTTGAATGGTAACTTATTAGGAGCTACGCAAGTAAGCGCCGTAACTGCCGTGCGTGGTGTAAGCATTGCAGCGCGCACGGCGTGGTTGGAAAACGGACGTTATCGACAGGTGGTGACAAAAGGCTATCGGCCCTTGGTTTCGGCCTTGTAATTGCCGAACTTCTAATGGCCATGCTCAATATGTCTCATCAAAAGCAATTTCACCTCGCGCGTATGAAAACATCTCGTCTAATGTCCTGTCGCACGCGCCGGTCAGCCTTCACTTTGGTGGAATTAATGGTTGTCCTCGCTATCGCCGCTGTGGTGTCAGGCATTACTTTAAGTGGCTATCGCTCGGTGGCTGACGGCAATAAGCGGGTGTCGTGCCAGACCAATCTTCGCCAGATTTATGCAGCTTTGCAACTTTACAGCAAAGATAATAACGGGTTTTACCCCGATTTTAACCCGACAAGGCCCGCTGGTGAGAAACACTTAGGTTTATGGGCGCTTTACTCGCTGCCCAGAGAAGGCGCGCCCGATGAACCGGCCCTGTTGGACGAGAACTTTATCATTGATGGAATCACAGTTGACCATAAAAAGCCGTATGGCCTTTACGTCAAGAGTCGCAAGCAGTTGCATTGCCCGGCTGATGTTGACCGTGATTATTTTGTTTTAGATTCCAATACCAATCAGATAGACATGAATTACTTGTCGTATCAGGTGCAGGATGGCACCGAATGGACGTATCAACCATGGCGTGGCGTGACGGATGATAGGGTTTGGAATGCAGATCGCCAGCTTTTACGATTCAATAATACGGGTGCTGCGGTGAAGGATTGGAAGATTCGCTCCACTCGTCCGGCTTCGGATGCTGTTATTACCTGGTGCATGTGGCATCGCAACGTGCGTGATTTGGATAATGTTTTGTTTGCCAGTGGCGCCGTGCGGCCCGTGCCTAAAGCGCAGACTAACCCCAATCCGCCTGATATGACAGTGACGCCGGCGCCACCAGCAGAACCGAATGAATTAACGGGATGGAATCGCAAGCCCCCATTCTAACGCTTCTAAAATTCGGCTCGCTTCAAAGCGGGACATAATCATGATGCAACGACAGTTTTTATTCGCTTTATCAAGGTCAGCCTTTCGCGTTCGTGCGTCCCGTGCGCGGCGCGGTGCTTTCACACTGGTTGAAATCATGGTGGCGCTGGCGATTTTTGCTGTCATGATGGCGATTATCTTTGTGCCGCTCAACCTGGGCTTAAATCTCTTCTCCATTGGCCAAAGCCGCTCAACGGTTTTGCAGGCCGCGCACACTACGCTGGATGATATGGAGCGCGAACTGCAAAAGGCCATCATGGTCTTTCCTAACGAAGCCTTGCCAGGGGTTACGGATAAAGCACCTTATACGTCGAGCGGTGTTAATCCTAGTGGTAAGCCCTACTTGCATGTTAAGCTACCAGACATAACAACCAATTATGGTGTTTGTAATGCCAACGACACAACTAAAGCTGAATATGTCAATAACCCACATCGATTGGATTTTCTGTTGCCCGATACATTTAGTCAAATTGATAACTCAGAAACCGGGCAGGCGGCTATGCCATTGAAGGCTGCCCCATATTTGGTGAGTTACTATTATCGTCGGCAAAGTGTGAATTTAGCTGCTGAACCCTTTGAGAACCCGATTATTCTTTATCGCGCGCAAATGCCTTATCGTGAATTTAATGGCACTGTTATTCGCATCTCTCCACCACCATCGGGATTTACCGATCCGCGGAACATTAATTTGCTGCCAGTAGCTCAAGGTGGTGATTCGTCACGGTATCCTAATCCCACCGATACCACAGCATGTGGTGCCAGTGAAATAAATGATACGAATCGCGGCTCTGCATGGCTTGAGCAAACGACTCTATCAACCACCTACCATTACAATGAACCCGACATGGCATTTTTCACAAAGGATAATTCTCAGTTACCTGCTGCCCCCGCTCCAACTCCATATCCAGAGGTTACACGCGCTCATACTGCAATGCTGCCCAAAGGCGTAGCATTAGTAACGCGTAATGCTTTTGGTGCGACACCTGACTATACGCCGGATACCACCTTTCGCTGTGCTGATACCAACGGCGATGGCAAGATTGACCAGGTGACAATTACCTTAGTCGTCGGTTCATTCGATGAAGGTGCTGCGGATCGTTCTAATTCGCGTGCCAGTGACAAGACAGGCGACACTCAAGTGAATCAGGGCGTGAATGCGCAACGCATTCGCTTGACTCGCGTGGTGCGCCTGACCAATGTGAGATAGTGAAATAACACAAGGAATTAATTGGCCGCCGATTGGCATGAGTAAGAGACGCAACAAAAAGAAACGCCATGAAGCAAATGGCGTTTAAAGCGAGTAGGCCAGCGGGAGCTTTGCGGGCTTGCTATCTTGAAGGAGCAACCAATCATGGCTAAGATTTTTCCGTTTCTTGTATCTCTTTTAGCGCACGCGGCGCTGCGCCGTTCGGGCAAAGCGGGTGCGGTGCCCTCTTCTTTCAAAGTGCCGGGCAAATCAACCACGCGCTTGCCGGTGCCTTCGGCTTGGCAGGTTATGATGATTAGCTGGGTTGCCGAACGCTTGTGGCAAGCCTTTGGCGACGATGTAAAGCAAAAGTTGACGCATACCAAATCGCCCGCCGTTAACAAACTGGGGCAGATGATTCCAGCGCCGGGTGATGCCGCCAAGGGCAATCAGGGCATTCCCTCAACAGCGCCGCCCGCACAACCACCCATGCAACCGCCTATTCCTCAGACGGCACAATCTAATGCAGTGAGTGCACAGCCGCCGGTAGCATCACAGGCACCAGCACAAGCGCCTTCACAGGCTTCTTCACAATCGCGGCGTGCATCAAAAAATTACAACACACAGAAACTGCCGCAAGACCCGTTGCCACCCGGCTCGGTTTTGGGTTCGCTGCGCTCATCTTGAATACTCGCAATATTCACCGCCAGAAGCATCGCTCTTCTGGCGGTCATTTCTTTGCAAATCGCGTTGTATTAAGGAATAACCAGGGTAAGGTAACTAAAGCGCAAGCTATACTTTGCTTCGTGTCTGCGGAATAAATATCGTGTTCTTATCGAACTTTGCCTGTGCTTTAAGATTCATAAGGGAAAGAGATTTTCGTTTATCATTTCAGTGCCGTTGAATGAGGTTTATCATGCGCCTTTTGGTTTCACGTTTGCGTTTTGCGTCTTTAAATTCTGCTACTCCTCGCCGCCGCACCGGCCAGGCTTTGCTTTTGGCCGTGTTGATTATGATCTTCGTGGCCCTGGTAGGTGCTACCTTTATCACCGTTGTGTCGTTGAACATGGACGCAACCGCCACACAGGAAGAGCGCCAGAAAGCAGCCAGCGCGGCCAATGCCGGCATGGAAGTCATCAACTACCAGATCAACGCCAACGGCACCGACTGGCGCCCCGAAAAAATCGCCCCGCCTCCCGCACCTATTGATCCTGAATATTCCTACTACTGGACAGCCCAAGATATTGCGCGAGGTTATGCCCGTAGTGTAGGGCACGTGGGAGGATGGAACGCGACTTCTCCCAATTACGACGCGGAGTGGCAGTCGCTTGAACTTGCCAAGGCAGGCGGCGCGCGAGTTTTTGTAAAATTCCCCGATCCACGTTTAGAACAAAATACTGGCTCGCATACTTACATGGCTGAAGTTGCTGTTGCCACCACTTTACTGGATGGTGCAGATAAAGCGGGTATGTTGCGCATAACAGTTGTTGGCCAGTCTTCCGATGACCCCAATGTTTTCGTTAAGCGCGTGGCCTATAAAGGCACTTCCGAGAAAAACGGCGCCTTTGCTTGGGGGCTATTTCATACCAACTGGAGCTATCAAAAGGACACAACCGTAGCAACGGAATGGACTCCAGGTGCTGATGTCCCAATTGGAACGGCGAATAGCATTCCAGTTAAGGACGCAAGTAGCATTGCTCCTGGACGCACGTTGGTTTTGCAACAAGGGGGCACGTCAGAGTTTGTAATAGTCTCCGCTGTCAATTACAATACCAACACTATCACGCTAAAAGCTCCGTTTAACACCAGGGCGTATGTTGCAGGTGCGGTTTCCGTGCGTGCCGCTACTAATGTCATGAATGATATAGTTGGTTTTGAGGGTGCTGCTCAAACACCAGCCATTACTACTCAATTCAATGCTGATGGAGAATCTACGTCCAGAGCATTTGAGAATATAGTGCCACAAACTCGTAGAGCTAACGCCGGTTTTTACTTTAACACTGATGTGTTACTACAAAGCAAGACTTATTTGGTGTTGGGAAATAACCAAGAAATGAAGGTTGCCGGATTAATCGGTCGTTTGAAAAATCCTACATCTGACCCAGCGGCAAGTCCCACGGCTGTTCCCCCTGGAGAGCCTAATAAAACAATAGCGCAGGTTACTGCTACGAATGTTGCTTCTGCGCTAAATATGCCTGTTTCACTACCCCATACCAATTATCCGAGTGCCCCCATTGTAGGCTCTACAGGTTTAAGTGCTGAACAAAAGCGGGTTTATGATAACCCCAATGTGACGGGCGCGGAATCTACGCTGACTGATCCCACACGCTCTGAGCAGCCACAGACCCCTCCGAATTTAGAAAAATTTACAAGGCTGCTGGAAGAAACCAAATATCAACCCGGCGGCGTTAGCGGCTTAGGCCCAAATCTTTACATCAACAACATCGAAGATCGTGAAAAGGTTTTAGATGGCACCTTGCCCTACCGTGAGTTGACAGTTGCGGAGTTACACCGCTTATGGCAAGGGAAATCATTCACCTCAATAAATAATACTGGAAATGCTGCTATACCTGCTGGCGGAGTAGGCGCCGGTAATGGTGTGCTCGCTCCTGGTGTCCCCAACACAGGTAACGGTTTCAAATTAGCATTCCGCCATTTGGCACCACCTCTTGATAGCTATACCTATCCTATGACTGCGGGTTCGTTGGAACAGCGCGGCATTCGTGGTTGGATTAGCAATTACGAATTCCTACCACGAGGGGTTTTGGTTGAGTTACAAGGGAACACCATAGTCGTTACTTTGGATTCAGCGTCCGACGCTGACCCGACTTTGCCTAATACAAATAAAGCTTGGCCTTGGGCTGCTACGGCACCGACTCCAATGAAAAATGCCTACCGCATGGAAATTGATACGTTGACTAACACGCGGCGTGTAAGGTTAGCAGGTGCAACGACACAGGCCGTTTATACGCCTGCCGCAGGGGAAACATTTGGTGGTATTATTTACGCCGAAGGCAATGTTCGCGTGCGGGGCATCAGTGGCACCAAGCCGATTACCATCGTCTCGATGAATAACATTTACATCGAAGGCAAACTAAAGCAAGGCACTGGCCGCATTTCACTGTTAGCGAGGAAGAACGTAACCCTTAATCCCACACAATTTATCACACGCGCTGACGGAACTCACGATACAAGTGTTGGAGCGCGCGCTGCGAATGCCGGATTACAAGTCCTGTCGGGCACAGGCACTACTGGCGATCCCTTAATAGTGCAAGCGACTTTGCCAGCCGTGACGCCAGACACCGGAGCAGCTGCCAGCTTTCGTGTCGGTGATTGGATTCGTATTGGAACGGGACGTCCTGTTCCCTGGCGGCAAATTGAACATGTCCTACCCTCTAATGCATTGGTTTTGGCTCCTCTGGCAACGGCTCCAACGCCAGCAGCGAATGATCCGGTTACTTTGTTGTTTGATCCACCGGTGGTAAATGGTAACGATCTAAACATTTATCCACCGAATGCTCCGCATGTAACTACTACGCCTGTTTCACCTGCGGATGGGGCAAGGCGCATTGGTGATAACTTCCAGGTAACTGAACAATTTTATCGTCTGGGTCATACCACGCCCGGTCAGCCAACCAGTGGTGTTTTTCTCCGCGATATTAAATCTGATGGCTTAGTGCCCACAACAGGGTCGGGAGGGGCTTATCTGCTTGGCTTGCGCACTGTAGGGGAGCGTAAAGAAGCGATTGCCTTACAATTTATAGGGCGCAGTTCTGTTCCCAACCCACTGCCACCACCAGATTATTTCCCAACGAGTCTGCCACAGGTGTATTCAATCAGTTCGCGGGAGGAAAATAGTGCTACCATCAACAATATCTGGGATTCAACGGAAGACTTATTCAAGGGCACGCATCCCTCGGATACGGAGTTTCCCTTCTCCATTGATTTGCATAATGTGACAGGCAGTTCCACTACAGATGTCGATAACAGGATTTCGGCGCTGAAAACTCAATTTAATGCCAATTTTGTAGATAAATGGCAATTGCAAAGCCCAACGAATGGCGCTTACGGCTCAGCCCCCACTATCCAGTATGCAGCTTTCATGCTTGCGAACGGAGCCAGCGGTGATAATGCTATCGCAGCACGTTACATTGCTCGTTATGGCCCTACCAATGGCATAGGGGATGACTGGAAGACAGACCGTTTCCCACTCACAATGTTTTCTGCCAATTATCCGTTTACCGGCGACGAAGTTATCAAACTCCCCTTGACTGTTTCAGTGGGTTTAAATTGGCAAACTAACTTGCAAACTATTTTTGGTGCAGGCACATCAATAATTGGCACTAACCCCAGCGAAACAGCCTCGCAAAATGCGGGTGAGCTTGAGACTTCTCAAACTGATTTTTATTGGTTCAACAATAACAACAGTGGCACCACGGCTGCTACCAGATGGATGGATAAACAGCAATGGCTACGTTATTTATCACGCACATTGAGTGCGCCGGGAACGGGAAGTAACTTAATTGCGCTCCAACGTGACCCTGACACATCTACTGTTTTGCCAGCTCTTCGCGTAGGAGCTTTGAAGTTGGAAGTTGATGATTTTGCTGCTCCACCTGTTAGCACAACGCGAGACTATACGCCTGTCGAAATCCCTATTGAAGCTACGATTTTCGCGCAAGAAGGCTCTTGGTTTGTGATTCCCATGCCGCAACAGCACCGCACAGATAGGGATAGCAATGGTAACAACACCAACCCTGAAATTGCGGCGGCGACACGCTTCAATCGCCTGAACTACAAAATTAAGGTTATAGGGGCGATAGTGCAAAACTACGCGCCAACGGCATTAGAAGACTATGATGACGAGCATTCTCCCGATAACTTAAGTGTTGGTGCCATGCATCGATGGATGGACGCCTATGCTTATCCAACAAAAATTGGCAGGGATGGAGCGACATTAGGAACCGGGCCGAATCCCTTAGGCTACGAATGGGCAACCATTGAATACGACAATTCTGTTGTAATCCCAGTGAATTCAGGTTTGTATTTGCCTCCTTCACCTGACTTAAGTTACGGCAGTTAAAACTCACACAAGCAACAAAGCCCGCATCAATTGATGCGGGCTTTGTTGTTTGTGGGATGATTATTCGTTTTCTGCAAGGTCAAGGCAGGGCACTTTGATTTGCAGTTTTTCCTGGCCGCGTAAGACGGTTAATGTCGCGGTGTCGCCGACGTTGAAGTTGAGGCGGAAGTAGCTATGAAACTGGCGGGTGTTCATCCCCGGTAACTGCTTATCGTTAATGTCGAGAATCACGTCGTTCATTTTCAAATCGCCACGAGTGGTGGCCCATTTGGGGCCGGGAAAGAGAAACGAAACGCGCAAGGCGAGTTTATCGGCCTCAATGCCGCGCGCTTTCTTTTGGTCGGTGTTTAAAGGTTCAGCCCAGATGCCAAGTTGTGGCGGAATGCCCGCTTGCGAGGGCCGCCAGCTAATGTCCGATTTGCGCCAGCCTTGCGGCAGGGCAAGGCTCATCGGCGCTAACTGCTGGCCGTTGCGCTCGATAACCAATGAAACCGCGCCAGGTTCGGAAATTCCATTTAAAACCATCTGCAAATCGGCGGAAGTTAAAACCGGCGCGTCATTGGCGCTGGTTACAATATCGCCTGCCTGCACGCCCGCTTTCTGGGCCGGTGAATCGGGCAGCACGCTTTTCACGAGATTATTGGCATTCACATCGAGGGCAATGCCGATGTTTTCGGGAAAGGGATACTGAAACAGCAAATCGCGGCTGAACTTGCCTTCCTGGCGCAGTTGGGCAAAACGATAATCGTTGGCGTGGTGGCAGTGCGCGCACGGCTGCGTGGCGGTCTTGCTTTTGGTGTAAGCCGGAATATCCGCTAAGGTGAACGGGTCTTGCTTTAGCGGTGGCGCATTAACCGGATTCTTCGCTTGCCAGCCCTCATTGTGCATCTTGAGTGCGGCGCGCATGGCACGTTTTAAGCCGGGAATGGACATGCGACTGGCATCGGCTTTATGGTCGTTAGTGCCAAAGCGCGAATACGTGGTGCCCTTCGCGTCCATTAAAAGCACGGCGAAGGTCTGATCATAATCGAAACGGAAAAAGTTCATATCCACGCCCTTGAAACTGGTAACGCGGACGGGCACAAACTGGCCCAGCAATCGGGCGAATTCGGCATCATCGGGACGCACAACCTGTGCATCTAAACTTTTGCAGTTCACTCAGCGCTCGCAGCGAAAAACCACAAAGAGCGGTTTGTCTTTGAGGCGAGCTTCGGCCAATCCCGATTGATAATCTTTAAACTCCACCGGCAAGGCTGCACCAGCCGCCGGAACAAAAGCCGGCGCGTTTTGCGAGTTGCCGGGCAGTTGCGTCAGGGCCATGCCACTGACTACAGTAGCACCCAGCGCGGCCAGGCCGCATAGATTCCAGATTTTCATGATTCTCCCCTATAAAACTGTTTCAAACCGCAAAGCGCCCTATTTATTGGAGAGTCGTGTCTAAGGGTTGCAACCCATCAGGAGTTCAACCGTTTGCTGCACGCTTTTAAACGCACTTTTAAAATATGAGGTCGCTTCGCTTCTCTTTTATTTCGGACTCTCTTTTCAGAACCATTGGCGTGCTGTTAGTTGCTGTTGCGGCGCTGCCGGTGAACGCCGCCGAGGCACCTAATGCGCGTGACCTTGAGCATTTTGAAAGCAAAGTGCGCCCGCTTTTGGTGGACAAGTGCTACTCCTGTCACGGCACGCAAAAGCAACGCGGCGGCTTGCGCATGGATTCGCGCGAAGCGATGCTCAAAGGCGGTGATAGCGGCACGGCCCTGGTGCCGGGCGATCCGCAAAAAAGCCTGCTCGTGCGCGCTTTTCACTATGAAGGCGAGCTAAAAATGCCGCCCGCAGGCAAATTAAAAGCGGAAGAAATCGCAGCGCTGAGCCAGTGGGTTCAAAGCGGCGCGCCCTGGCCCACAGCGCCTGCCGCGAATGCGACAACTCCTGCGACAAAAGAAAGCACCACCGAAATTACTCCGCAGCAACGCGCTTTCTGGTCTTTTCAGCCAGTGCAGCGCCCGCTCGTGCCCAAAATCAAAAACAAGAGTTGGGCCAAATCTCCCCTTGATAATTTCATCTTGGCCGAACTCGAAAAACGCGGCCTTCAACCGGCACCACCTGCCGATAAACGCACGCTTTTACGCCGCGCTACCTTCGATTTAACCGGCCTGCCGCCCACGCCCGATGAACTGCGCGCTTTTCTCGATGATAAAGCGCCGGATGCCTACGAAAAAGTGATTGACCGCTTGTTGGCCAGCCAGCAATATGGCGAGCGCTGGGGTCGTCACTGGCTGGATGTGGCACGCTATACCGATTCTCTCGATGCGCGTGGCATCGGCGGCGAAGGCGATATCAGCGAAGCCTGGCGCTACCGCGATTGGGTAGTGCAGGCTTTCAATCGTGATTTGCCTTACGACCAATTTATCAAGCAGCAAATCGCCGGCGATATAATAGCCGCATCCGAAGAGCAGTTTGATGCTTCCAAAGTTGTCGCGACCAGCCTGCTTACCATCGGCAACTGGGGCAACGGCGATGCCGACAAGGAAAAACTACAAACCGACATCGCCGATGATCAGGTGGATATAGTCACTCGTGGCTTTATGGGCCTGACGGTTTCGTGTGCGCGTTGCCACGACCATAAATACGACCCAATTTCGACCAAAGATTATTATGCTTTGGCCGGCATCTTTTTCAGCACGCATATTTTGCCGAAGATGGCGGCCAAAGGCTCCGGTGAAAACCCTATTCGCGTGCCTCTGGCTTCACCTGCCGAGTTGGAAAAGCGCAAAACCCACGAGGCCAAGCTGGGCGAAGCCGAAGCGCAATTGAACAAAGCCAGGGATGAGGCTTATTCAACCTATGCCCGCGAAATGCTGCCTCAGACTGCGCGCTATTTGATGGCGCTTTATGATTTTCAGAAACGCCCCGCAGAAAAGGCTGATCTTTCACTTGAGCAGTTCGCGACACAAAACAATCTGCACCCGCACGCCTTGCGCCAGTGGAGAAACTACATTGGTTGGGGCGAATATCGCCTGATGTCAACCCCGCTGCGTGATGTGACGGGCAATCCCGGCGTGCATGGTTTCCGCGGCGGTGAAGATACGCCCTCGCTCGTGGTCAATACTAACAACGAAACGAAGAAATTAGGCACATTCTCGGTTCCGGCGCTTGCCGTGAATATGCATCCCGGCCCCAAAGAAGGCGTAGCCCTTGTGTGGAGAACTCCAGTTGATGGCACTTTCCATGTCAAAGGCGGCGTTACCGATGCCGACAGCGATGGCGGCGATGGCATCGCGTGGGCGATTGACTTGCGCCGCAATGGATTAGGTCAAGAGATAGCAAAAGACGAGATTCCGAACGGCGGCGCGCAAAAATTTGAAAGCCCCGCTCTGGCAGCGCTTGAACTGAAACAGGGCGATGCTATTGAGCTATTGATCTTGCCCAAAGCGACGCACTATTTTGATTCGACCACGGTTGATTTCACGATTGAAAGCGCCGATGGCAAAACCTGGAATTTAGCCCGTGACATAGTGGAAAACTTGCACGAAAACGGCAAGGGTAACCCGCATAGCGACAAGTTTGGCAACCCTGCCGTGTGGAGTTTCGGAGACATGGCCGGCACCGCGCGCGGCCAGAAAACCGAGGGTGATTCTCCCTTGGCTCGCTGGCAGAAGGCCTTGGGCACTTCGCGCGAAGAAGTGCAACAAGCTGCTGACGAATTTCAAAAAAGTTTTGCCGTCATTGATAAAAATAGCCCCTTCTGGATAAGTCAAGCCGAGCACGAAACAGTTTTGCCGCAAGCGACACGCGATGACTTAACAGTGCGTCTGACTACTTTAAATGAACTGCGCAAAATCACTTTCCCGCCTTTGCAATATGCTAATGCCGCACAGGAAGGTGGCGTGCCGGGCACGCCTTACGAAGGTTTCCATGATGTGCGTGTGCATAAGCGTGGCAGTTACGCCAAGTTAGGTGAGCAAGTGCCACGCGCCTTTCCTGCCGTGCTGAATTATGAAAAGCAAAACGCACTCGCGACTAAAGGCAGTGGGCGTTTGGAATTGGCGAAGTGGCTGGCAAGCGACAAGCATCCTCTTACGGCGCGCGTTTTAGTCAATCGTTTGTGGCAGCATCATTTTGGCGAAGCTATCGTGCGCACACCGGGTAACTTCGGCTTTTTAGGTGAGCGGCCCACGCATCCGCAGTTGCTCGATTATTTAGCTTCGGAATTCACGCAGGGCGGTTGGTCACTCAAAAAGATGCACCGCGCCCTTATGCTGTCGGCGACTTATCAACAGGCAAGTCAGGCCTTGCCCAAAACGCAAAAGGCCGATCCTGATAATCGCTTGTTTGGGCGCATGATGCGGCGGCGTTTGGAAGCCGAAGCAATCCGCGATAACTTGCTCTTTGTAGCAGGGCGGTTAAATCTGGAACGAGGCGGCCCTTCCATCCGTGACTTCAAGACGCCGCGCCGCACACTGTATATCACGACGATTCGCTCCGACCGCGCCGGTTATGGGCCTTTGTTCGATGCCGCTGATTCAACAGCCATTATTGATAAGCGCACCGTTTCTACCGTCGCGCCGCAAGCCTTGTTTTTGATGAACGACCCGTTTGTGCTTGAGCAAGCGCAGGCGTTTGCCAAACGCTTTGAAACTGTGCCGGATTTAGCAAAGCGCATCAACGTGGCTTATGAAACGTTGTTTGGGCGCGCGCCGACGAAAGAGGAAATGGAAATCGGTCATAAGTTTTTGAAGGATTCGGATGGCAAAGCCTGGGAGCAATATTGCCAGATATTGCTATGTTCCAATGAGTTCGTTTATGTGGATTAAAGATCAAACATGAAACAGAATCATCCTCTTCATAATGCCAGGCCTGTGCTTGTATCGCGGCGTGAAATGCTGCGCTACTGTGCCAACGGCTTTGGCATGCTTGGCTTATCGGCGCTTTTAGCTGACGAGGCGCGCGCTACCACTAAGGTGAAGGCGGCAGATACGACCGGGCAAGCCGTTAATCCTTTAGCCGTCAAAACACCGATGTTTCCGGCCAAAGCCAAGCGCGTGATCTTCCTGTTCATGTCGGGTGGCCCCTCGCACGTTGATACGTTTGATCCTAAGCCGCGCTTAACGGCGCAAAACGGCCAGCCCTTACCGTTTGACAAGCCACATCTTGAACGCACTAAAACCGGCAATCTGTTGGCTTCGCCGTGGAGCTTCAAGAAACATGGCCAAGCGGGCACCGATGTTAGCGAACTGTTTCCTCATGTCGCAACCTGTGTGGATGATTTATGCGTGATTCGTTCGATGGTGGCGGATAACATCAATCATAACGGCGCCTGCTTGCAGATGAATACCGGAGAACAAGCCTTTTCGCGTCCAAGCATGGGCAGTTGGCTGACTTATGGTTTGGGCAGTGAAAACCAGAATTTGCCGGGCTTTATTGTGATTAGTCCGGCCCAACCGGCCCAGGGCGCGCCCTTATGGAGTTCGAGCTTTTTGCCCGCCGCTTATCAGGGCACCTTAGTGCGCGATTTGAAAAACCCGCTTGCTAATTTAAGCAACCCAAATTTGCCGCTGGATCGTCAGCGCCAGCAACTTGATGCCCTGCGCCAGTTAAATGAACTGCACGAAAAGCAACGCGCCGATGACAGCCAGCTGAGCGCGCGCATTGCCGCTTTTGAACTGGCCTTCCGTATGCAGAAAGAAGCACCTGAAGCCTTTGATGTTGAAAAAGAAAGCGAAGCAACGCGCAAATTATATGGACTCGATGAGAAAGTAACTGAAACTTTTGGCCGCCAGTGCCTGATGGCGCGACGCCTTGTTGAACGCGGCGTGCGCTTCGTGCAGGTTTATCATACGGAAACCTCCAAGCGCTCCAGTTGCCAGTTGTGGGATCAGCACGGCGACTTAAAGCAAGAGTTAACCGCCAACTGCGCCGCGACGGACTTGCCGATTGCGGGCCTCTTGAAAGATTTAAAATCGCGCGGGCTGTTGGAAGATACGCTTGTTGTCTGGGGCGGCGAATTTGGCCGCACACCGACGGCTGAAAACAGCAACGGGCGCGAGCATCATCCCTTTGGTTTTACCATGTGGATGGCCGGTGGCGGCATCAAAGGCGGCATGGTTCACGGCGCTACTGATGAATATGGCTGGCACGCCATCGAGAACAAAGTGCACGTTCACGATTTACATGCCACGATTCTGCACCTGATGGGCATTGATCACGAAAAGTTGACCTATCACTACGGTGGCCGCAACTATCGCTTGACCGATGTTTCGGGCCATGTGGTAAAGCCAATTTTAGCTTGAGACTGATTGGGAAACTGAACCTATATTGGATGGCTACTTATGGATTCCCGCCTGCGCGGGAATGACTGTTGCGCGGTTAGTCATTCCCGCGCAGGCGGGAATCCATACATCTTAGTTTCCTTGCTTAAAACAGCCTGTGAACTTACTTCAAATTCTCCACAATCGCGCAGGGCACTTCCAAAGCCGTGCCGTGACGAATACCTTTGGGAAAAGCGATTTTGTCGCTAATGCTTTCCCAGGTTTTTAAATCGCGCGAACGTAAAGCGCCATAGCGATGGCGCGTGTATTCGTCGAAGAACAGCAAGTAATCCTCGCCGACTTTCAATGCGGTTGGGCCTTCCACCCAATCGGGCGAAATCACCGGGCCAAGATTCTCGTAAGGGCCTTCAATTTTGTCGCTGGAAGCGATGCGCAAATGCTTTTTAGCCGGGTTGCGCGTTTCGTCTTTGATGATGAGATGAAAGCGGCCTTCAGCGCGCAGAATCGTGGCGTCAATCACGTTGAAACCCGGATCATAAAACAAGCGCGTGGGCGTGAAAGTCTCGAAATCTTTGGTGGTCGTTGCATACATGCGGTGATTGTATTTATCATCACCTTTGCCTTCGGTAGCGGGAAAGCGGCCTGGAATGGTTGTCGCCCAGAAGATGAGAAACTCTTTTTTGTTTTCGTCATAAACGATTTCGGGCGCCCAGCAATTGAGAACAGTTGGCTCATCGGCCATGACGGGAATCGCTTTTTGCGGCGCCCAGTTCTTCAAATCCTTGCTGGAAGAATAGCCGATGGTTTTGCCGCCCCACGCC
>DASWNL010000051.1:0-15686 GCA_036399215.1 Abditibacteriaceae bacterium | reverse complement strand
ATGGCCTTTATGATTCGCGGCGCGAAACGCTTACCGCTGTAATTATGCCGCCTAAACTTGAATCTGGCGAAGCCTTGCCCCGCAAAATTGAAGTGCGCGCTGAAGATGCCGCCGGTAATAGTGCTCGTGTGGAAATTACTTTGCCAGGGCAGTGAAAAGTTTAGCTATCAGTTTTATTTAACTGTCTGCGTTTGACACACTTCCGGCGGCGGCTTATAATGTTAAAACGATGTTACGAGGACGTTGCGATGGGATTACGCAGTAACGTCTGTCACGTAAGAAAATCGTTTGGTATCAAGAAACCGATTCAGGGAGTTTTTTGGCGCGAAACGATTTTTGTGTGCAAGCTGAAGCGCTCCACTTCATAATAGCGCTGATGTTGTCGGAACAATAGAACCTAAGATTGCCGGAAAACAACAGGAAACGTGGACACTGTTGCGTTGAAGGCTATCCAAAGTTTTATTTCCAACAACACTCTAACGCGAATTTATGCCAGAGTGCAGAAGCAAGCGCGCAACAACCAGCAGGCTTTTTCGTGCAACCATCGCAGTCATCGTTGCAATTCCGCATGGAAAAGGAGAAGTAGTAATGAACAAGACGTTCAAAGCCGCAATTGCGGCAGCCGTTGCACTGACCTGCGCCCAGGGCGCGCGGGCCGACCTCACCATCAGTGGTGCTGTAGGTCTTCCTCTCAACCCGACCGCACAGATTCCCAATGAAGGTGGCATCCGCCTTCAGGGCAACTACTACGACCTGGGCAACCCCGGTGGCGGTAGCGTGAAAGACTACGGTTTGTTTGCTGCGGGCCGCATTAGCGACAACTTCGAGCTAAGCGGTGGCATCAACAAGCTGGACGTGCCTGGTGGCGGCCCTCTGGATCGCGTTGGTGGCGCTATCGGCGCGAAATACCTCTTCACCCGCGAAAGCGATCCGGCAGGCGTGCGCTTCGCAGTGGGCGCAGGTTACGACCATGCTCTTGCAGAGAACCTGCATGTTTATGGCGTGGCCAGCAAATACCTGGGCGATCTCACCGAGGGCAAAGTGCCCATCACCGGTCATCTGGGTCTGCGTTTTGACCGCTTCGATTTTGGTGGCGGTCCCGGTGGCGAGAGCGACAAACTCTCCATCTTTGCCGGTGCCGAAGTTCCTCTGTCCCGCACTGGTGAATTCCAGCTCGTGGGCGAAATCCAGTCGAAGAACCTTGAGTTCGCCGGCGCCAAGTTTCCGTATTCGATTGGCGCTCGCTACCGTCCGCAGGGCAGCCCCTTCGGCGTTAGCGTCGGCTGGCAGCGTCAGGGTCTCACCACCGATTCGGGCCTCTATCTCCAACTCGGTTACACCTTCGACACTACCAACTAACTGTTAGCTCGAAAACAAAACGACCCGCGAAATTATTTCGCGGGTCGTTTTGTTATGGTTTTTCTGCTTTTAGTAGAGCATTCAAAGCAAACCCCATCAATGTTATATTTGAACCAAACATTAAGTTAAATGTATTCCCGATGGCTAAAAATTAGAATGGGCAGCGTTAGCAGATGATGCTTTAAACAGTTTTACCTTAAAGGCAAAGTAAGACGCGAAAACCAAAAGTGTCACGGGAATAGAAACTTCAAAAGCGAGATTGAACTTTCTGCCACGCTCTGCATGAGGCACTAATAGCGCGAAAGCAGGATCGTTTCTGTCATAGAACACTCTGACCTGTTTTCCAGGTGGATACTTTTCTAAGAATGACCTGAAAATAGGAATCAACGTCAGCGTTGAAACTGAAACAGAAAAGCCGAAGCCGGAAAACTATCTTTATACCTATCGTTGCTCACACATCAGAACTGGTAGAATAGGACACAACTACTTCAGAAGCAATGAGTAGAAATTCAAGGAGTCGTCCATGTGGAATATCACCATTGTGAACAATTACGTCAATCCCATTAGTTTTCAGGGACACTACATCGTGCCGGGCCAGACTTTTCCCTATCCTCAGGCGCTCGGCAACGCGTCTATTGACGTGCCGGGCATCGGAGCGGTGAATTTCATCGACATTGCCGACACGAAAATTTCCGGTTTTCTCAGGCAAACATGGGGCATTCTCATCAGCTATCAGGGCGACGAAATTGAGTTCCGCTATGAGGGTGGCGGCAATATCGGAGTGACTATCAACCAGTTCGGACAGGCGCAACTCAACCCCATCAACGGCCAGATGGTTCAAGTCCACCTTGATGCCTTTATCCTTCCCTGATAAGCGCATCAATAAAAAGAGCACCGCCAGAATTTACTGCCGGTGCTCTTTTCGTTGGTGGGGCCTCAATGCAGTTCGCCACAGTATCAGTGCATGACGAATAAAACCTAACTCCGCTAAGCTATCGCGCCATGAAGAACAACACGAAAATCGTGGCGATGGCGTCTACGTGGGTATCTTTGGAGCCGGTCTGGGTGACTATGCGGTTAAAGGTTGCAACAGGGATATTATTTTGCTTACGTTTCAAATCTCACTTCACAATCTTCTTCAACAGCCAGCGCACCGGTGGCGATTCGAGCGCTTCATCCAGAGTTTCTTTATAAAATTGATTGCCCGCGCGATGGCCAATTTCGGAAAGCGTCGGATAAACGTGAATCGTTTCGGCTAATTCCTGGAGCAAAGCGCCGTCGCGCACGGCGGGCACTAAAGTGTGAATCAATTCGCCCGCCTGCGACCCAATGATATGCGCGCCCACCAAACGCCCGCTTTGCGTGCAAATCGCTTTTAAAAAACCAGAAGTTTCACCTTCGATTATCGCGCGATCTAAATGGTCGAACGGCATCTTGTAAATCTTGACCGCACCATGCGCTTGTCGCGCTTCTTCTTCGGTTAACCCCAGATGGGCCACTTCGGGGTCGCTAAAAGTTGTCCACGGCACAATGCGATAATCAGTTTTGGCCTTGACCGGCAAAAGCGCGTTTTGCGCGGCGATTTTGCCCTGATATTCGGCGACATGCGTAAATAAGTAAGCGCCGGTAATATCGCCACAAGCCCAGATATGCGGCGCTGTCGTTTTCAGGTGTTCATCCACAACGACGCCTTTTTCGTTCATCTGCACGCCTGTTATCTGGAAATTCACTGTATCTTGCGCTTCTTTGCCGGTGGCCAGCAAAAGATGTCCGACTTCGAGGTTCTGCGTTTGCCCATCCACTTCAAAAGACAGGCGAATTTTGTCTTCGATTTTTTCGATTTTACTTGTTTGAGCGCCCAAAAAGATTTGCACCTGGTCGTTTTGCAATCGCTCTTGCAAAGCGACGGAGATTTCCCCATCTTCTCTGGGCAAAAGGCGCTCGTTTCTTTGCAAAACAGTGACTTTTGCGCCAAAGCGCGCAAAGGCTTGCGCGAATTCGCAGGCAATGGGGCCGCCACCTAAAATCGCCAGAGAACGCGGCAAGGAAGGCAAGTCGTAAATCGTTTCATGAGTGAGGTAAGGCACATCACTCAGGCCCGGAATATCGGGGATTTTCGCTTTTGTGCCAGTAGCAAGGATGAATTTGCGGGCGTGTAAAAGGCGTGTCCCCTTTTTGCCTTGAATTTCTAATGTATGCGCGTCCAAAAAGCGCGCATCGCCATGGATAAAATCAATCTTGGTGCGCGCCATCTCCTGTCGTTCAAGGTTTTTGATTTCATCGCGCACGGCGGCCATGCGCAATTGAATAGCGCGCCAAATGGGGCGAACATTTTCGACATGAACACCAAATTCTTCAGCGCGCTTGACGGTTTCTAAAACTTTGGCCGAGCGAATCAGAGTTTTAGAGGGCACGCAACCTGTCCACAGGCATTCGCCGCCCATTTTATCTTTTTCGATTAAAGCCGTTTTCGCGCCTAAACTGTCGCATAAAAAAGCCGCTACCAGGCCGCCGGTTCCCGCCCCGATAACGGCGATGTCGTAAGTTTCATTTGCCAATTCAGTCATGCTTTGAGGTTACTTCATTCTTATTTGCTCAATTGCGGTCATTGAGGGGCGCTGTTAAATTGTGTGGCAAGTAAAAGTCCAATGAAATCCCTTTTTGCCTTACCTCTTCTCGCCCTTTTGCCAGTGCTGTTTTTGTCCGCTTGCAACCAGAGTTCCGATTCTGAAATCGTAGCAATCTTGCAGCAAAACGCCCAGGCCGCGCAAAGCGAGAACCTTGCGGCTTACATGAACACCTATCATTCGCAATCGCCGCTGCGGCAGAGTGATAAGGCTAAGATGCCCGGAGTATTTTCATCTTACAATCTGAAATACAGCATTTCTGATGTGGAAGTAGAGTCCAGCACTGATGAAGAAATTCAGGCGCGTTATACCCTGTTAACTCAGAAAACGGATAACACTGGCCCGCCCTTCCGCAATAATAAAACTGTTCAGCATGTGGTTTTCAAAAAAGAAAACGGGCAGTGGAAAATTTACGAAGCCAGGATCATGAAAATCGAATATGTAGAATAAAGCCAAAAGGCCGAACACTTTTCGTGTTCGGCCTTTTGGTTGATGAATTTACAGAAGTGTCACGGAAGTTTCTACAGCGGCACACCACGCCGCAGGAATTTGTTGGCGTGTTGCATGGCTTGATGGGCGTAATCGTGGGCGTGACCAACTTCAATGCAGCCGCGATGCGAAGGCAAAAGCTTGGACGGGTTGAAGTTATTGTTGGGATTGAAAACAGCGCGCAAGTCGCGCATGGCGCTCAACGTTTCAGGTGTAAAAGCGTATTCCATCAGCGAAAGTTTTTCGACGCCGATGCCGTGTTCGCCGGTGACGCTGCCGCCGTAATCAATGCAGCGCTTAAGAATCTCTTCACCGGCTTCAAGCACAATCGGCAATTGTGCCGGGTCGCGCTCGTCAAACAGAATGCAGGGATGCAAATTGCCATCGCCGGCATGAAAAACATTAGCGACCGTGACATTGTAGCGTGCGGCGATTTCTTTGATTTCGCGTAGCATCGGTGCGATTTTTGAGCGCGGCACAACGCCATCTTGCGTCACATACGATGGCGTCACGCGGCCCAATGCGGCAAAGGCGCCTTTGCGTGCTGCCCATAATAATTTGCGTTCTTTGTCGTCTTTGGCAAGGCGCACTTCACGCGCGCCGCTATCCTTGCAAATTTGCGCGGCGCGTTCGTATTCTTCGGTTGCGGCTTCAGGCAAGCCATCGGTTTCAATCAATAAAATCGCTTTGGCATCAAGCGGTAAACCGAATTTATAAGCCTGTTCAATGGCCGGCAAAAAAACATCGTCCAACATTTCCAACGCGGCGGGGATGATACCGGCGGCGATGACATTGGACACGCACTGCGCAGCTTCATCAAAGTCATCGAAAATAGCCAGCATGGTGCGCGCCGCCTGAGGAACCGGCGTGAGTTTGACCCAGGCTTTGGTGACTAATCCAAAAGTGCCTTCGCTGCCAACAGCAACGCCCAACAAATCGTAGCCGGGCATTGCTTCGAGTTGGCCGCCAAGCCAGACGATTTCGCCATCGGGTAAGACCATCTCAACACCAAGCGTATGATTGACCGTGATGCCGTATTTGAGCGTATGCGGCCCGCCCGAATTATTGGCGATGTTGCCGCCGATGGTGCAGGCCGCTTGTGAAGACGGATCAGGCGCGTAATGCAAGCTAAAAGGCGCCGCCGCTTGCGTGAGATGCAGATTGACTACGCCCGCTTCCACAAGGGCGCGGCGATTGGGCGCATCCACCTCTAAAATGCGATTCATGCGCGTCAGGGCAATCAGAATTGAATCGGTTTCGGCCATTGTGCCGCCAGCCAGGCCGGTTCCGGCGCCGCGCGGCACGATACTGAGATGATGCTTGTTGGCGCACTTTACCAGTGCTGCGGCTTCTTCTGTAGTGGCGGGAAATACCACCACATCCGGGCGGCGCTTGAAGGCCACGCAGGCATCGCATTCATAAACCAGCAGTTCATCGGGCTTAAACACGACATGAGTCTCGCCGACGATTGTTTGTAATTCGGAAATGATTTGTGGATTCACGGTTTTATTTCAAGCGTGCGACGGTTTCCTGGCGGGCGGCAAAGCAAAGCGCGATGGCTAAAGCATCGGCCACGTCCGGCGGTTCGGGGACAGCAGCAAGCTTAAGGCGTGCTTTAACGGCAGCCTGCATGGCCGCTTTGTTGGCGTGGCCGTTGCCGGCGATAACTTGCTTGACTTCATTGGGCAAAAACGAATGCACCGGAACATTCGATTGCTGCGCCGCCAGCAAAAACACGCCACGCGCGTGGGCCATTAAGAGCGCACTGCGGGGATGTTGATAAGTCGAAAACAAATCTTCGATAACAACCACTTCCGGCTCAAACTCTTTGATAACTTCGCATAATCCATCGAATAAAGTCTGCAAGCGCACCGGCATTGGGTCGTTGGCTTTGGCTTTTAGAAAACCGGCTTCGATGAATTGTGGCCGACGACTGCTCTGCACTTGCACCAATCCATAACCGGTGCGATGCAAGCCAGGGTCAACACCTAAAATCAAGCTCGCGAAGGGCAAATCTTCCAGTCGCTTTGTGCGCCGCGCCACGGAGCCGTTTTTAGCGTCGTTGAGTAGCGCCGGGTTGAAAGATTGGGTTTTCATAAATTCAGAGTTGCGGATTAATTGCTCAACTCTTCATTCTTAATTCATTCAACATTATCCGGCTTCTGTTCAATCTTAAGAGTCAACGTTTTGTTGCTACCTTCATGGCTGACTTCGAGTTTCACGCTGTCTCCGGGCTTTTTCGTGGCGAGTTTCTTTTCCCAATCATCGGCGTTTTTGATGTTTTGTCCATCAAACTTGCGAATTACATCGCCTTCCACAATCTGGGCTTTAGCCGCCGATGAGCCGGGATGAATGCCTTTTACCATGACGCCGATTTTATCGGGCAAGCCGAATTCGTTTTTCAACCCGTCGGTAATGGTTTCTTCATAAACACCGACAAAAGCGTATTCGACGCGACCTTTTTTGATGATTTCATCGGCTAAAGACTTGGCTTTAGTGATGGGAATGCTAAAGCCCAGGCCGGTGCCGATGCCGAAAATCGCCGTGTTAATGCCAATGACTTCGCCATTGATGTTGCATAACGGCCCGCCGCTATTGCCGGGGTTGATGGCAGCATCGGTTTGAATCATGTCTTTAAGTTCTGCTTTGCCTTCGCCTGAAAAACGATTATTGGAAGGAACAGGAATGGTGCGTCCCAGGGCCGAAACCACGCCGACGGTGATGGTGTTGGCATTGCCAAACGGATTGCCGAGCGCAATGGCCCATTGGCCGATTTGCAAGTCCGTGGCGCTTTTCATTGGTGCTAATTTGGCTTCGGCAGGCGGCGATTTGGTGAGTTTCACCACAGCAATGTCATTACGCCGGTCGCGTCCCAAAACTTTACCGTTAAATTTTTGACCATCTCGTGTGGTAACGATGATTTTCTTGGCAGCAACGCCACTATCCGGGTCGCTAACGACATGCGAATTGGTCAGCATCAGGGCTTGTTCGCGGTCTATGATGACGCCGGTGCCCTTGCCCGCGCGCGGTTGGTTTTCCATGCCGGGGGTCGGCAAAAACTGGCTGTCGCCGTTTTCGTTGGAAAATTCGGTATCTATGTTCATCACGGCGGGAGCAACTTTCGAGACGGCATTGACAATGCGCTCTTGCTCGCCGCGCCCGACAAAACCGGCGCCGGATAGGCCCTTGCCACCAATCAACATTCCTAAAATCACCAGGCAGCAAGCTAAAACGCCTCCACCTAACATTGCTAATAACGGATTAACGGCTGTTGTCGGCGACGGCACATTTGCGGGCGCTTGAGCGTTTGCGGGCGCGCTTTGACCGGGCAATGGCAAGGCAGCTTGCGCAACCGCAGGTGGCGAGATTACTGGCGGCTCGCCGGGGGCTGCCAGAGGCTGCACTGGAGTTGCGGGTGATTGTGTGGGTTGTGCAACGGGTTGTGTAACAGGTTGTGCGGGTGCTGGTGAACTGGAAGGCGAAGAAAAATTGAATTCATCCATGAGGGGAATTGAAATGCGGACTTAACTGTTTTCTTCAGTATAAACGACAAAAAGCAGCCGAACGCATTAACGGGGCTGCTTTTCTTGTGTGGGAAGCTCAACTTTCAGGGCCGGGAGGCAGAGCACAGGCACCGTTTCCAGCTTTGCGATAAGCGTCTTCCTGGGCTTTGGTGCGCACTTCGCCTTGCTGGGCATCAACGCGCGGCACCTGTGTTAATGCAATTACGCATCCTACAGAGGCTACTGTAACGGCGGTTAATAAGCGTTTCCGTTGTTTGGTGTCACTCCCGGAAATGTTGGGAGTCTTCTAATTAACTTTGCTCAATTCAGCGACTTTAGCTTGCAATTTTTCAAAACTGAAGCGGTCTCCGTTATCTTTGCCGACGTAGCGGAACGCTTCCTTGCCCTCAGGATTCAACAGAACCAGAGCCGGATAATGCACGCTTTGTCCATGAAAATTATAGCCATCGGGGATTTTAAATTCTTTGGCTAAGCTGGCATCGGCATCCCGATAAATCGGATTTTTCGCGACTTCTTCGGGCGGCAGTTTCATGGCCCAACTCTTAATTTCTTCGATGCTATCGGGTTTCAGAAACACTTGCACTACATTTGGTAACTTTTCAGATTTGGTGAAGTATTCGCGCGTGTGGCGCAGGCAAAAGGGGCACTCGGTTTTCAGCAGAAAATGCAAAGCCACGAACTTCCCTTTGGCTTCTGATAACTTGAAAGTTTTGTCTGTGGTGGCCGATGGCACGCTAAAATCTTCGGGATTGGCCGGTGCCGGGCGCAACATAACCAAAGACAACACAAGGGCGCAAAGCGCGGTAAAAATCTTCGTTTTCATGGAATTTCCTTGATAACTAAAGTGCGGCGTAAGAAATAAGGTTCCCCAGTAGAGATTTAGCGAATCTTGATTGCACTTCGTGGCTTGTTGGCCAGATATAAAACCATTACTACGCCGGTCATCAAGGCAAATGTAATCTTTAAGAGCGGCGGAATCGGCTGCGGCGTGATAAAGCCTTCGATCAGCCCGGCGATAACCAACATTATCGCTACGCCCATCATCAGGCGCGCGGCTTCACCACCGGCGATTTTCAAGGCATCACGACGTGGCAGATCGCCCGGTGCATAAATCGCGCGGGCCAAAAGCAAACCAGCGCCGCCCGCGATGCAAATGGCGGTCAGTTCTAAAATGCCGTGCGGCAGAATCACCGCCCAGAACAATAAATCGACATTTTCATTGGTAGCAACGCCAGCCAGGGCGCCCAGCAGTAGGCCGTTAAACATCAAAACCAAAAACGTTCCGATGCCCGCCGTGACACCAAGTGCCACGGAATTAAGCGTCACCTTGATGTTATTGACCATGATGTAAGACGAAATCTCCGGCGATTCGACAAGGCCGCCGAAGTTGGTATTACCGCCCCAACCTGTCGTCAGTTTTTTCTTGGCGCGATTTTGCACTTCTTTAACGACATGATCGGGCACGAATAAATGGGTCTGTTCACCATCGAAAACGACGGTTGCATAAGCTATAAATGCGGGGCCAAATAGAAACACTGCCGCTAACAAAATCGCGCGCCACTGGCGGCGAAAGGTAGCCGGAAAGCCGTATAAAACGAAATCCCATGCATTGGAAACTTCGGGCGCTGGAGCCGAATACACCTGCGCATGGGCGCGCAGAACTAAATCGTTCAAGGAACGCACCAGTTCGCGCCCGGCAGTCGTAGTGGCGTAACGTGTTTGGGCGCGTGCCAAATCTGCCGAGGTGCGCCGATAAAGCGCGCCGAGTTCCTGGATTTCCTCATCTGAGAGCGCACTCAACCCATTTTGGCCACGCTTGACCAGGTCATCAAGCCGTTCCCAGGCACTGCGCCGCGCCATCACGAATTGTTCAGCAGTTCGAGACATAAGAGTTCAAAGTTCCAGGTTCAACGCTCCAGGTTGAGAAATCAATCTTTAAATTTGGAGCCTTTATAGGCAGATTGAGCCAGATAGCGCATAAAGCCGTTAATTAGACTGCTAATTTCACAACAAAGCAAATTCAAATGCTCAAATTCCTGTTTAGAGATAAAATCGGCATCCAAAGCGACATAAAGTTGCGCTCTTACTTCCCCTACAGAGCCTTTGGCAATGGAAAGGAAATTTAGAAATTCTTTATTGCCGCCACGCTCAAATCCTTCGGCGATATTTGATAAAACGGAAACAGAGGCACGCCTGATTTGATCGCATAGTCCATAATCACGGGCGAAATGGCCTTGACCCGTAATGCGATAGATTTCGCAGCACAAAATTCTTGCTTTTTGCCAGGCCTGAATATCTTCAAACTTCTCAATACGGGCCATTTGAGTCCTATTGACAAAACAACTTTGAACCTTGAACTTTGAACTTTGAACCAAAATGCGTTACCTTTGTTAAGGCAATTTTGCCTCAATTGAAAAAGGCTGTCGAATGGAATTTTTAAAAGCGCTCAAAGATCATCACCAATGGGAACAGTGGATGGTGGGTTTTGGCATCGTCACTTACGTTTTATTGTTTTGCATTATTTTTGCGGAAACGGGCCTCCTGGTTGGCTTTTTCCTGCCCGGCGATTCACTGCTTTTCGTAACCGGCGCCGTCGCGGCAAAATATCCAGACATATTGAATGTCTGGATATTGATTCCGCTTCTCATCGTGGCGGCCATTACAGGTGACGCGACCGGCTATTTCATCGGGCGAAAAACCGGCCCGCGTTTGTTTGCCCGTCCTGATTCGCGGCTTTTTAAACGTGACCATTTGCTGAAAACACAAAAGTTTTACGATGAACATGGGCCAAAAACTATTGTTTTAGCGCGCTTCATGCCGATTGTTCGCACTTTTGCGCCTGTGGTGGCTGGTGTCGCGCAGATGGATTATCGCAAGTTCGCCACTTATAATATCGCGGGCGGTATCGGTTGGATTGCTTCGATGCTTTTAGCCGGATATTTTTTAGGCAAGATTCCAATTATTCAAGACAACTTTGAAAAAGCCGTTATCGGTATTGTGCTGCTTTCGATCTTGCCGATGATTATTCATTTTATTCAGGAAAAGCGCAAAGGCAAAAGTGAAGAAGCCGCGGTTGTTTCTACGGTTGCGCCGGGGCTGGAAAAAGCCCTGGACGAATAAAAACGCGCCAACAGTGTCAAGCCGTGTGTTGACGGCCTAAAGCAGGCACCGTTATAATGAAAAGGCCCGAAACGGGCGATGCCCTCAAAGGGCAAGGCCAGCCGGACACTATTTAAAATCACCGTCCGCGAGACTTGAAAGGAGACCGTCGTTGAGTTCTGACAAGAAAAAGCACAAGCGCAAAGTGAAGACGCACTGGATGAAAAAGCGTCGTCGCGCCTCACGCGCCCTGCGCCGTCGCGGACGTTAATAAGAGGTTAGGGACTGGCGGGTGGAGACTGGTAAACAGTTTCTAACCTCCAGCCTCCACTCTCCAGCCCCATGCCCCTCTTCGTTTGCGCCACGCCAATTGGGAATTTAGATGACGTTTCGCTGCGTCTGCTGGCGACGCTGCGTGAAGTCGCTCTCATCTGCGCCGAAGACACGCGCCACACGCAAAGATTGCTGGCGCGTCATGAAATTCAAACACCCCTGACCTCGTGCCATCAGCACACCTCGCCCGCGAAGATTGAAATGCTCGCGGCGCGCTTGGCCGCTGGTGAAGATTTCGCTCTGGTCACTAATGCCGGAACGCCGGGCGTTTCCGACCCCGGCCCGCAATTAGTGCAGGCTGCCGCCGATTTGAACGTGCCGGTTTTAACCATTCCCGGCCCCTGCGCTTTAGCCGCTGCGCTGTCTATCTCAGGATTCGACGCGCAGCGGTTTTCGTTTCTCGGTTTTGCCCCACGCAAGCCCAGTAAACTGCGCAAAGCCGTCGAAAGCGCGCTGCAACGCGAAGAAACTCTCGTCTTTTACGAATCTCCTTATCGCGCCGTCGCTCTCCTTGCCGCAATCACCCAATTCGCCCCGCAGCGACCGGTTTGCGTGTGCCGCGAACTCACCAAAAAATTTGAAGAATCCCTGCGCGGCACGGCTGAAGAAGTTCACGGGCGTTTGGCCGAACGCCAACAAAAAGAAAAAGAATTAAAAGGTGAATTCGTGGTGGTAGTCAGCGGCGAAGGTGGCGATGAGGAAGATGAGTAACTGCTAACGGTTACTCGATACGAAGAATCCATTCATGGCCTAACGCGCCCGGCTTTGTAGTGAAGAATAAAGGCTCGCCAATTTTTTTGCTTTCGTAAAAATCACGATTCACACTCATTTCGTAAAGATCATCGGGCTTGTTCCAGTCACTGACGACAAATTTATAAGTCGCCTTACTCTTACTACGACCGCCTCTGTATTTATTAACTACGTAGGCTTTGCGGCTGCGTTCTATACCTTCATCGAGCACGGCGTTTGCAATCGTCAAACCGCTAACTATGGCAGCGCCGATGAAAAAATCAAATAAAAGCGTGGCAAAGAGCGTTGTTTTGAATTTATTATGCGATTTGTCAACCAGATATTTGCTAATCAGCGGCGTGATAAAAATGTTGAGTAACAAAGTAGTTATCAAAGCGGTGTAAACGAAATCGCCGGCTACACCGCTACGGACAACAGGATACTGGAATGCCCAGAGCAGTAAGACCCCACTGCTAAATGAAAGGCCCAGAGTTGGGACAAGCAACTTAGCATATGATTCAGACGGTTGTGGTTTGTTAGAAGCCAGGCGGTTTTTGATTGAGCGTGGCTCTTGGGGCTTAAATTTCCTCCTACTCATAACAAAAGTATGCCTTCCCTCATAGCCAGCGCACCAATAAATTGACATCGCGTTTTCACTATCGAATTAAACTTGCCGTGTAATCATAAATTCTGGATAGCACGCGGATTTCAAATAGAATTCCCTCTGTGAAACCCGCGAAGATCAAAGCCGTTTCGGGTGCCCTCTGGGCGGATGGCGTTAGCTCCGCGTTCTATTCCGAAGTTTTAGCAAGGAAGCATTATGATCGAAACGAAATCGAATATCGAAACAGAAATTGCCCGCGCTGATCGTTATCGCGTGTCGGTGCAAGAGTATCGCGCCTTTCGCGACCAGGGTTTTCTGGTGGTGCGCGGTTTGGTTTCGCCGGAAGAGATTGCGGAACTGCGCGAGCATACCGAAGATTTGATGCAGGGCCGCTTGCCGCAGCAGCAATCGCAGATGAGTGAACGCGATTTAGAAAAAGATACCGGCACAACCGGGCAAGGCCTGGAAGCGCCGCCCGCTCATTTGTCACCGCTTGAAAAGGCGCAGTATTTTTTGCGCATTCACATGCTGCATCGCAAATTGGAGTTGCATGAGCGTTATATGCTGCATCCGCGTGTGTTAGATGTGCTGGAATCGCTGATTGGCCCCGATGTGTTAGCGATGCAGACCATGCTGTTTCTCAAGCCGCCGGGCAAGCCGGGGCAGGGTTGGCATCAGGATTCGTATTACATTCCAACGCATCCCGATTCTTTATGCGGCGCCTGGATTGCCATTGATGACTGCGATGAGCGCAACGGTGCCATGTGGTTTGCAACCGGCAGCCAAAACGAGCCTGTTTACCCGCCGAAAACGGGTTATGGCTACGGCAACCGCGATTTGCACGATATTAAACACGTCGGCAACGTCAGCAACACCGATGATGAACTCAACGATTTAACCCCGATTGCCAATCGCTATCCGCATCTTTTAGTGAGTGCTAAAGCCGGTGATGTGGTTTTTTTCGGCGGCCACGTTTTGCATCGCTCCAAGGATAACTGGACAAGCGATTTATTCCGCCGCTCTTTTGTCAGCCACTACTGCAACGCGCGCTCTTTTACCCAGTGGGGCGCTGATGGACCGGCGGATGATCCGCACGCTTCGCCAACAGTTGACCCAACTACAGGCATGACCAATGGCAGCCACATTTTAGCGCGCGGCGACACCCATTTGCCTTTTGCGCGCCCGCGTTTTGGCACGCCTTGCGCTGCTTTATTGAATGACGAAGAACGCCGCCGCGCCCGCGAGTGGGCAACGGCGATGATGGGCGACATGGACAGCGGCATGATGGGCGAAATGCCCGCCAACCCCAATCAAAAAGACGACCACGATAACGGTGGCTATTAACCCCTGCCGCCCGAAGGGCACCCGCCCCTGGTAAGGGTCTTTAGTTGGTCTTGACGGAAGCGTTTGCGAAAAATTCTGGCTGTTTAAGAGCGTTAGAATTTCAAAAGCGTAAAGCCCCCTTACCAAGGGCGGGCGCCCTCCGGGCGGGTGGGGTTCTTGTTACAGATTTTTCTTGAAAAACGAAACGACACGCTTTTCGTAGGCTTTGCCTTCCGTCCATAAACCAGTGCAATGCTCAGCGCCTTGCATCCAGTGCAGTTGTTTTGGCTGCTTTGCTCTTGCGAAATTTTGTTGGGCGTGTTTGGGATCAATGAGGCTGTCTCTCGTGCCATGCAAGAGCAAAAGCGGGCGTGGGGCGATTTGACCGATATAGCGCTGGGGCGCGATGTTTTCCAGAGTGCTGCCGATTTCCAGCCATGAATAGAAACTCAAACTTTTTAAAAGTGGGCGCGCAAAAGTTTCCGGCAAGAACGCCATTTGCGAACGGGTTAAAGGCAATAGCTCCGCGAAAGTCGAATCAAGAATAACGGCTTTGGCTTGCGGCAGGCCGGTTCTCCCAATGGCGTGTAAAGCCGCGCTGCCGCCCATCGAAAACGCATATAATCCAACGCTCTGGCTGTTTTTCGCGGCTAATTCAACTGCCGCATTAACATCGAGTGCTTCATGCAGGCCAAACGAAACCGTATGGCCGCCGCTGTCGCCATGCCCGCGCAAATCGAATAGCAAAACGTTGAAACCGGCGCGATGCAAAAACGGCGCAACAACGGAAGCATCGCCCTTATTGGAGCCAACACCGTGCACAACAACGATGGTTTGGCGCGAATCTTTCGCGGGAATCCACCACCCGCTGAGTCGAGTGCCATCGCTGGCCTGAAAATTCCATTCCTGAAACTTCAATCCGTATCTTTGCTGCGGGTTAGTCACGTTGGCGTATTTGAAGCGATGAAAATTAAAAGTCGCATAAAGATAGGGCGTAAACAAGCAAAGCGCAACACCCATGCGCAAAGTGCGAAGCCACCAACCACGCGGCGCCTTTAATAATTCACGGCCTTTGGCCCAAAGTGAAACCAACCCGTTCAGCGCCGCGCATAAAAGCGCATAAAGCACAAAAACGCCCGCACCGAAGTAGATTTTGTGCGCCAACTCGTCCCAGGTTAAACGAGCGCCAATAGCATTTGCCTGCGTGCTGCCCGTTGTCCATAAGCCGATGACCAGGCCAAGAGTAATCCCCGCGCCGTAAGCAACCATCATCTTGCCAACTTTTTGCCCGCTCAGATAGAAATTCAGCGCCCAGAGCGGTAAAAGCAGCGCGTGCCATCGTTCTGAAGTAGAAGGAATCCACCAAAGCAAGAGCCAACCTACCAAAGCCGCGCCGCATAAGATTGCGAGGCGTGGTTTAATCGGAACAGGTGGACGAAGCACGAAATGATTTTAGGACATCGCCACGTGTTGATAAAATGCGTGTTGTGGAAAGCCCGAAAGATGACTTCTTCGCGCCGCGCCCTAAATTGCCTTGGAATGTGCGCGTTATTCGCGCGGTGACTTTTCTGGTGGCAACGATTATTTCAAGTTGCTTTT